>PHDR01000154.1 GCA_002841035.1 Bacteroidetes bacterium HGW-Bacteroidetes-12
AGATGTGCCACCATATTCATCAACCACAATAGCAAGATGCATTTTCATTTCTTGAAATTCACCTAACAAATCATCTAATTTTTTATTTTCAGGAACAAAAAATGGGGTCCTCGCTAACTTAAACCAATCAAAAGCATCATTTTCTTTGGTGTGTGCCAATAAATCTTTGATGTAAATAACACCAATTATGGTGTCAAATGAGTTTTCATACACAGGTATTCGGGAATATCCAGATTTTACAATAGTATTTAGAACAGCACTGTAAGGAATATTTTTATCTAAAGCAACTACATCAACTCTTGCAGTCATAATTTGCTTAACGCTTGTTTCTCCAAACTTCACAATTCCTTTTAAAATACGATGCTCATCCTGGTTTTCTGGAATGTCAGAGGTTAAATCTAAAGCATGAGAAAGATCTTCAACAGTTACATTTAAACCTCTTTGTTTGATGTGTTTATCTATTAAACCAGAAAATTTAATTAGTACGTAACTTAAAGGAAACATTGTAATGGAAAAAATACTAAGTGGAAAACTCATTATTTTAGCTAATTTGAGTGCATTTTTAGTAGCATATATTTTAGGAATCACTTCTCCAAACAAGAGAATAACAAAGGTTATTGCAATTACCTGAACAATAAAAATTAGTAAGGGGTGAAGTAAGGAAAAATTAACGAGGTTATTTATAAAATGTGTTGTAATAATAATTAGGGATATGTTGATTAAATTGTTGGAAATAAGTATTGTAGCCAACAATTGTTTTTGCCTTTCTAACAGCTTTTTAACCTGGTGATAACTTTTTAGGTTTGATGAATTAACCTCATTCAACTCAGTTGGAGTAAGAGAAAAGAAAGCAATTTCAGAACCAGAAATAAGACCAGAAAAGACGAGAAGAATAAGAATAATTAATAGCTCAATTGAAACGAATAAGTCAATAGAGTTGAGTAGATTTAATAAAACACTACTCAATTGCAGGGTCGGTAGAGGATCGTCCAATGTGTTTAAGTAATTAAGTTAAAATGGTAAATCATCAGCTTGCTTATCTTCTTTTTCAATTTCAGGAGAAGAAGATATTGAAGGTTGATTTTGTTGGGAAGAAGAAGTGCTTGACGCATTGTCATCTTTTCTCCCGAGTATTTGTAATGTTTCACCAATAACTTCAGTTGTATATCGGTCAACACCATCTTTATCTTGCCATTTTCGGGTTCTTAATTTCCCTTCAATATAAACCTGATTACCTTTTTTGAGGTATTTTTCAGCAAATTCGGGTAACCCTTTCCTCCAAAAAACTACATTGTGCCATTCGGTAATTGTTTTTCGCTCACTGGTGTTTTTATCGGTATAATTTTCTGAAGTTGCAAGAGAAAAGTTAGCAACGGCAGTTCCTCCTTCTAAGTATCTAACTTCTGGGTCTTTACCTAAATTACCTACTAAAATAACTTTATTAATTCCAGCCATAATTTCTTTCTTTTAAAATTTATTCAAATGTAAGAATTTTTTTAATTTATTTTTTTTCTAATTCCTTAAATGATGTTATATAATTTTCTATAAGCACAGGAACAGGATAATTTTCTATATCATCTAAGTTAATTTCGGTATAATCTTTTTTAATTTTTGAGATAGCTGATGTATGAACTCTCCAAAAAGTAGCCATAATTTTTTGATGACTTAAAATGTGTTTAATAGGAGTCGATTTTTTAATGAAGGTAAGTGTGTGCAGTTGATGTTTAAATTGTAAAAAATCAGACTGAGTTAATAGTAATTCAATGTTTTCTATAGGTTCAGCCGTTTCAATTAAAGGAAAATCATATAAATTTTTCCAAATATCATTTTCAATCCGCTTATGCAATAATATCGTATTTTCTTCTGAAATAAAAACTAAATAATTAAAATATCGAAAGCGTTGCTTGGTTTTATTTTGTTTAATGGGTAAGCTAGTAATCACATTATTAATATAGGCATAGCAGTTTAATTTGAAAATACAGTCAGCACAACACGGATTTTTTGGAACACACTGCAAAGCACCAAACTCCATAATAGCTTGATTGAAAAGCAAAGGACGTTTGCTATCTATTAATTCATGAGCTAATGAGTAAATGGTTTTTTTTCCTTCATGGCTATCAATTGGAGTTTCAATACCAAAAATTCGAGTGAGTACTCTGAATACGTTTCCATCCACAACAGGGAAAGGTTGGTTGTAAGCAAAAGAGCTAACAGCCGCAGCAGTATATTCTCCAACGCCTTTTAGCTTCAATATTTCATTATAACTTACTGGAAAGGTACCGTTTAAATTAAAAGCTATGTGCTTGGCAGTGAAATGTAAGTTTCTAGCCCTGGAGTAATAACCTAATCCTTGCCAAAGCTTCAACACTTCTTCTTCAGTTGCATTTGCTAAATCAGATATAGTTGGAAAGTTTTCTATAAACTTATAATAATAAGACAATCCTTGGGTTACTCTAGTTTGTTGAAGTATGACTTCTGAAAGCCAAATTTTATAAGGGTTTTTTGTATTTCTCCATGGTAAATCTCGTTTGTTTTGCTTGTACCATTTGATGAGTTGATTGGAAAAATTCATTTATTATTTTTTTTAGTCAAAATTATAGAAAAGAAATGAAGCCTAAAACACAGTTAATTAAAGATACAACTAAATATGAAAGGTTAATTTGTTCATTAGTCGATAGTTTGGCTTCATTTAGCTAAAATATTTTAACTCCTTGTTTTAAATTAAGTTAAACTCCTATATTTGCAGTCGAAAATAAAATAATTAATTTATAAATAAAATATTTAAGAAATGACAAAAGCAGACATCGTATCAAAAATTTCTGAAAAAACAGGAATAGAAAAGTTAACAGTTCAAACTACAGTTGAAGAATTTATGAAAACTGTTAGAAAATCATTAGAAGAAGGGAGTAATGTTTATTTGAGAGGTTTTGGAAGCTTTGTTGTTAAAAGAAGAGCTGAAAAAACAGGTAGAAATATTTCTAAAAATACAACTATTATTATTCCAGCTCATAATATTCCATCTTTCAAGCCAGCTAAATCTTTTGTAGAGAAAGTGAAAAAAAACGTGAAATAATCTTTTTTTAGTATATCTTTGCCTCAGAATATAAAATATATCAACATATAAATAAAAAAGATTATGCCAAGCGGTAAAAAAAGAAAAAGACATAAAATGGCTACGCACAAGCGTAAGAAAAGACTAAGAAAAAATAGACACAAGAAAAAATAAGTAACATTATTTATTTTACAATTTGTCTGTTCTCACCTTTATTTTATTCTGAATAGAAAACAACAAAACTAGTAACCATTTGGTTACTAGTTTTGTTGTTATTTTAATTTATTATAAAAAGGGTTAGTTTGTTTTTTATTAAACATTTTTTCACAAGAGATTATCTAGAAACAACGTTCACAGAATTGACTCAGGAATTTTGTTCTTTTTCAATACGTAAATGAGGCGAATAGCCATAGCTATTTAACGATTTTATAACGAAGAAAAAGAACAAAAAAACAAGTCAAAATGAAAAGGTTATTTCCAGACAATCCCTATGCAGTTACTTCATAAAAAAAATTAAATGAGTGTAGAATTAGTTATCAATTCTTCGCCTAATGAGGTTGTTATAGCCATTCTTCAAGATAGTAAATTAGTAGAATTACACAGGGAGAAAACCAATAATAATTTTTCAGTAGGAGATATTTATCTTGGCAGAGTTAAAAAAATTATGCCAGGCTTAAATGCTACTTTCGTTGATGTAGGTTACGAAAAGGATGCCTTTTTGCACTATTTAGATCTTGGAGCAAAGTTTAATTCGTTTGCAAAATTCACTAAAGGAGTATTGAATAACCAAATAAAATCATCTCACCTTGATTTTGCTTTTGAACCCGAAATAGAAAAAACAGGTAAAATTGAAAAAACGCTTAAATCAACAGATCAAATATTGGTTCAAATAGCAAAAGAACCTATTTCTACCAAAGGTCCTCGACTAAGTTCTGAAATTTCACTAGCAGGTAGATACATTGTATTAGTTCCTTTTTCTAATAAAGTGTCTGTTTCGCAAAAAATTAAAGACGAAGAAGAAAGAGAACGACTCATTCGCTTAATTAAAAGCATTAAACCGAAAGGATTTGGAGTAATAATTAGAACAGTTGCTAAAAACAAAAAAGTAGCTGATTTACACTCAGATATGAATGAATTGGAGCAACGATGGGAAAATTGCTACAATGCACTCCAAAATGCTAAAGCACCAAAAAAGATTTTAGGCGAAATTGATAGAACATCTTCTTTATTAAGAGATTTGTTAAGTAAGGATTTTAGCAATATTCATATTAATGACGAAACACTTTATAATGAAATTAAAACATACCTGATTTCCATTGCTCCCGACAAAGAAAAAATCATTAAACAATACACTGGAAAAGCTCACATTTTTGAGCATTTCGGAATAGAGCGTCAAATAAAATCGCTTTTTGGAAAAAATGTTACCTTAAAAACAGGTGTTTACCTAATTATAGAGCATACCGAAGCGTTGCACGTAATTGATGTAAATAGCGGACAAAGAGGTAAAAAGAAAGATAAAACACAAGAAGAAAATGCCTTAGAGGTAAACATTGAAGCAGCAGAAGAAATTGCACGTCAACTTCGATTAAGAGATATGGGAGGGATTGTTGTTGTTGATTTCATTGATATGAAATTAGCCGAAAATAGAAAAATGCTTTTTGAGAAAATGCAAGAATTTATGGCTTCCGACAGGGCCAAACACAATATTTTACCACCAAGTAAATTCGGACTTATACAAATTACTCGTCAGCGAGTTCGTCCAGAAATGGAAATTAAAACTGCCGAAAAATGCCCTTGTTGTGGTGGAAATGGAGAAGTCCACTCTACTGTTTTATTGGTTGATGAAGTAGAAAATAATTTAAGATACATAACACAACAATTAAACATAAAAAAAATTACCATAAATACACACCCTTTTGTTGAAGCGTTTATAAATAAAAGAATTGGGTTGCTTTCTTCTTTAAGAAAACAATGGCAAACTAAATATAAAGCAACTATTGATGTATTACCTTCCTCGGCATATAGTTTTTTAGAGTATCATTTTGTTGATGATAAAGGCGAGGAAATTCACATATAGAGACGGTCTGTAAAGCCCAACTTCTTCGTTATTCTTCTTTTAAAAATAAGTCATCCCGATAGCTATCGGGATTGGAACTGAAAACCAAAGAACATTAATTTTTCGTTATATTTTTTCTTTGCGTCTTGGCGACTTTGCGAGAAACAAAAAATACCTGAATAGTAACAATTTTTGCTTTATTCATTAAAATGCAAATGCGTGAAATCTTTAATAATAGTTTCTAAAAAAGCAATACTTTTTAAATCAGTTTTAATGTTCAATGTGGTTTTTGTTTTATCAGCCAACTGATTGATAACATCAAATTTTCCCTCTTTTAGTGCATAGTTAAAAATTTCGGAAATAATAGTAATATCTTTTTCGGAGAGGTTTTCTGCTTCTCGAAAAACTACATTGTAATCGGCAGCTACTTTTTTATAAATAGTGTCTTGCAACGCAATTTTATTTCCAATTTTAATTACAGCTGTTTTTGCAGCAATATCTCCCAAACGCTGCCCTTTTCCATTGATTAAAATAGTGAATAAACCAACTAAACCCCAAAAGAAAACAATTCCTTCAATTAACCTAAAAATCCATCGAAGTAAATAACTACCCAAGCTGGGTTGTGAACCATCTATTTTAACTACTTTAATTTTTAGGATGTATTTTCCAAAACTTTGACCATTAAAAAAAAGTTCGCAATACAAATCATAAAAAAAAACAGGTAAAAATAACAGCATAGATAGGTATGCATTATTTTCTAAACCACCTATTTTGCTAATTATATAACCTATAATTATAAAATAAACAAGAAACAATAAATAATCTAAAATTGCAGCCAGCATTCTATCACCAATGCTTGCGATGGTATAATCTATGGTTACGTTTTGCGTAGTTGAAATTCTAATTTTATCCATAAGCCGTAAAAACACGATAGAAAATTAAATTTATTATAATGAAATTGGATTTTGTACTTTTGCCAAAAAAGTAGTATGGCAAATTTTAAAGAGTTACTTCCTAGTATAAACACATTTATTTTTGATGTAGATGGAGTTTTAACTGATGGCTCTGTTTTATTACTCCCTAACGGAGAATTAGCAAGAAAAATGAATAATAGAGATGGTTTTGCCTTGCAACACGCTATTAGAAAAGGATATAACATTTGTATTATTTCAGGAGGAAATTCAGCGTCTGTCCGTGTAAGATTAAATGACCTAGGAATTACGGATGTATTCCTAAAAGCACACGATAAAGTTGATGTTTTTAATAAATACATTGCTCAAAAGAATATTTCAAAAAATCAAATTTTATATATGGGAGATGATATTCCTGATTTAGAGGCAATGAAATTATGTGGAGTAGCCACTTGCCCTAAAAATGCAGCAATAGAAATTAAAAATGTTGCCCATTATATTTCAGATAAAAATGGTGGAGAAGGTTGTGTTAGAGATGTTATAGAACAAGTTTTACGATGTAATGACAATTGGAATAATTAATTTAATCTGAGTTCGGGATAACGACAAAGTTTCTATATTTTGTCACATTGAGTATCGAAATGGGCAAAAAACTTTGCTCTTACTTCACTTCGATAAACTCAGTATAAACTCAGTATAAATTTTATAAAAATAATGGATTTTCACTCGAATCGACAGTATTTTACTTAACCCGAACTCGGGTTAATTTGGTTATTAACCTGACGGCAATATATCGTAAAACAAAACCGAATAACTATTTGACCTTCAATCGAAATCTTAATGTCTTAATATCTATATTCTATCGTCTAGTTAATAACAACAAACTCTATTTTTTTTTCAAAAATAGA
>PHDR01000155.1 GCA_002841035.1 Bacteroidetes bacterium HGW-Bacteroidetes-12
AAAAAGGAAATTCGAGCAAAGGCATAAAATTTCTGGAATTGTTTACGACGGAAACAGAAATTTCCATTTTTTAAAATGACAAATTGGCAAAACTATGGAAAACAATAAACTTAGCGGAACCATCAGAAAAAATATACAGGAGGGAAAAACGGTGGAAATTGTACAGAAAAACCATCAGCGAACAGGCGAATTAACCGAAGGCGTGGTGAAAAGGATTCTCACCAATTCGCCAACGCATCCGCACGGCATAAAAGTGCAGTTGGAAACCGGCGAAGTTGGGCGCGTTAAAAATGTTTTGGGTTGATCTTTTAGTCATCGACAATCGACAAACCAGAGACCTAGAATCCGAAACACCTTAAAAACAACAACCGCTTTATTCCTTTTTTGAAAATTTTTCAATGAGTTGAAACAATAACTTTCGGTCCAAAGGTTTTGTTAAATAAGCGTCAAAACCAAGTCCGATTGCTCTTGCTTTATCAGACTCCATAGCGAATGCGGAAAGCGCGATTACCGGTAGCGAAGGCCTTAACTTTTTAATTTCTTGCATCGCTTCATTGCCATCCATCACCGGCATTTTAATATCCATTAACACCAACTGAATTTCAGGATTGCTTTGTGCCAATTCCAATGCTTTTTTACCGTTATTGGCTTCTATTATTTTGAATTTTGTTGCAGAAAATAACTCAATGATATACATCATGTTGTATTCTTCATCTTCTGCCACTAGTATAGTAATCTCTTTATTTTTCACTTGAATTAACGGTTTTTGTTCTTCAATTACAGAAGAAATTAGAGGTATTTTTGACTTAACATAAGGTATCGTAAAATAAATGGTTGTTCCACTGCTGCTTGAATCTAACCAAATTTCTCCTCTGAACAATTCGATAATTTTTTTAGTGATGGCCAAGCCAAGCCCGGTTCCCTTGTGCTGTTTACTTAAATCAAGGTTTCCTTGGGAAAATCGGTCGAAAATTTTATTTTGTAAATTCTCCTCAACCCCAATTCCGGTATCTTTTACATAAAATTGAAGGTTATTTTCAATCAATTGATATCCAAACGAAACGCTTCCTTCATTAGTAAATTTGAAGGCGTTCGACAATAGGTTTGTGATTACTTGATTTAATTTTGTTTTATCAGTTTCAATAGAACTCTTATAATTTTCAAGCCCTCTCTCACAGGATAATATTAAATTATTTTCTTGGGCGATTGGTTTAAAAAAGGCCTCTAATTCATCGAGTAATTTGTTCAAATTAACGCTTTCTAATTTCAAGGTTACAGCGCCGGCTTCAATTTTGGAAATGTCTAATATATCGTTTACGATTGAAAGTAACCGCTTGCTGCTTTTAATGACAATATTGGCGAATTCTTTTTGTTTCTCTTTTGTAATATTTGGATCTAAGCACAATTCTGAAAATCCAATAATGCCATTCATTGGTGTTCTTATTTCGTGACTCATATTTGCCAAAAATGCCGACTTCAACCGGTCCGATTCCTGTGCCTGAAGTAAGGCAATATTCAATTCGTTTTCAACTTTTTTACGCTGAATGGTGGTGCTAATTTGGTCGGCCACAAACTCCAACAATTGCACATCATTTTCATTATAGGCATTTACATTCTCGTAACTTTGCACCACAATTGCCCCAATGCATTTCTCTTGAATAAATAGTGGCACGCCTATCCAAATTTTGGCAAATTCACCAATTAAAATAACTTTCTCGTTTTTAATGAGTTCTTTGTGTGCTTCCTTGGTTAAAATTAAAGGTTTTTTTGATTTTATGACATAACCGGTTAACGAATTTTTTGCTGAAAACTCTTCTACTTCCTCATGGTCGTCTACAAAAACAGGTGTGGTAATCATATCTGTTTCTTCATTGTGAAGCGCAATATAAAAATTGCGGGTGTCAATAATTTTGTGCAATTCATTCCTCACAAACAAACTAAATTCCTGAAAATCGCCTATGGTTAAAGCCGATTTAGAAATGTTGTAAAGCACATCCTCTAAAGCCTCTTTTTTTACGTTATCAGTAATATCCCTTATAACCACATGTATGGTAAATCCATTTTCATCTTCATTAATTCTTGTAAGTGTTATTTCAGTTGGGAAAATTCGACCAGAGATATGTTGTTGGTTACACCGATACCTGTTACTGCCTTTTTCTAAAGCAATTTCCATCATTTTTTCAGCTTTCACAAAAGAGCTGATTCCCTCGGGCTGGTTTTCGGGGGAAAGTTGTGAAGGATGTATGCTAAAAATGGTTTCTTTGTCCAAACCAAACATTTTTATGGCCGCTTCATTGCAATCCACAAAAAAGCCATCTTTTAAGATTAAGACTGCGTCTGTAGATTTTTCAAAGACATCCCTGTATTTGCTTTCTGATTTTTCAAGTAATTTTTTTGAATTAATGCGCTCGGTAACGTCATCAACCAAGGATGCGACGCCAGTTACCTTGCCGGTAGCGTCTTTTAAAATTACATTGTACCACTCGCAGGTAATTGTTTTTCCGCTTTTGGTTATATTTTTATTGGTGTTTCTGTGCCCTGATTCTTGGGTTAACAATTGCGCCCTAATTTTTTGCATTTCAGGAATTAACGTGGTTGGTGTAATTAAATCCTTTGTGTTTAAATTTTTTGCTTCTTCTTCAGTATATCCAAAAATCCGTTGGGCCGAATTATTCCACTCCAACACGTTAAAATCAGCATCCCAAATAATGGAGGCCAATGGTGTGTGGTTAAACTGGTCCTTTAACCTTTGGTTACTCTCAAAAAATAAATCTTCCGCCTTTTTTTGATCCGTAATATCTTCTGAAATTCCCTGAATATGGGTAATCTCATCTTCATTGTTTCTTATGACATCTATATTGGCACGAACCCATTTGATGTCTCCATTTTTGGTTAAAATACGGAAAGGAGGTAGTTTTAATTCATTTGATTTTTTAACTTTTAAAAATTTTATGAATGCCGAACTCACTTTCTCTAAATCTTCCGGAAAAACCATTTGGAACAATTTTACGCGTCCTTCCAAAAGTTCTTTGTGTGAATATCCAAATAAATTATTGGTGTTTTCTGAGGCAAAAACAATTGGAAAATCAAATTTATTTTCACATAAAATAGCAACAGATGAGCTTTTGTTGATAATATTATAGGCTGCTTTTATTTTCTTTTCTTTCTCCTTTTTATCTGTTGTTTCGTGAAAAAACATAAGCATTCCTTCCTGCGAGGGAATTAATCTATTTTCAAACCATTTATTCCAAGGCTCAAAATAATTTTCAAAACTTAAAGGTTTTCCTGTTGTGATTGCTTTTTGGTAATTGTCATAAAATAAATCACCTATTTTTTCGGGAAATTCTGTCCAAATATTTTTGCCAATAAGTTCTTGGGCACTTTTACCCAATAAATCAGCAGCTTTTTTATTTACATAAGTGTAATTAGAGTTATGGTCCAGTATGACCAAACCATCTTTAATGCTTGAAAGTGTATTTGACAGAAAATTTTTGGTTGTATTCAGTTTTTGTTCACTAAGAACTCGTTCAGTTATATCTTGGCCAATTCCAATGATTTTAACGATGTGTTCGTTTTCCAATATGGCACTTCTTATTTCAGAGATATATTTTAATTCACCGTTTGCAGTAATAATTCTGTATTGTAAATTTTGGATAGGATTCTTCAAAAAAGATTCATAAGAATAGGCTATCGTAAATTCCCGATCATCGGGATGAACATAAGCCGTAAAAATCTCAATATTTAAAAAGTCTTTTTCTGCCTCTAACCCTAATATTTTAAATGCTTCATCAGTCCAATATGATTCATCGGTGTCGAAATTGTGAAACCAACTTCCTATTTTGGCCAATGACTGCGCTTCTTTGTACCTATATTCACTTTCAATAACCTCGTTTTTTGCTTTAACCCTATCTGAAATATTTTCAATTGATACAATGACATTTTCCAATGATTTTTCACTTCCGGCACTCACTTTATATTTTACCAAAGCATCAAATTCTTCACCCAACAATGTTTTGTTGATGGTTTCAATCGCACAAGCTTTTTCTCCAAGTAAAACAGACAATATTAATTTTGAGAAACCCCTATAGGATTTTTTTGCAAAAACCAATTTTAAGTTTTGCAATAATTCTTGCTTACTGTTGGCTTTGTATAATTTTAAAGCGGCATCATTGATGTCTTTAATCTCAATAAGATCAATTAATTTTTTAATGTATTTAGGGTTTTTGGCAATAAATGATTTTACGTCAGTATTGTTTTCTTTGGCATTTTTTTCAACGTAAATCCGGGCTTTTGAAAAATCCTCGACCCAAAGGGCTACTGGAGCCTGCTCAAAAAAAGTAAAATATATGTCATTATTTAAGGTTGCTTTTTCTTTTTTTACTTCAGAATTGACCTTTTCATTGATAATTTTTTTAGGAATGGTCTTTTTGGGGTTTATATATTTCATCTGTTTAAATTTTATTTTTTAGCGGTAACAGATGCATCCTGCCTGCCGGATATGCAGGTTCGCCATTAATCATTCTTTTGTGTGTCAAAATTTGAAATGCTCGTTTCATTCTTTCACTATTTGGGGTTTTGGGTCTAAAATACGAATTATTTTGAATGGTTGTTCATTTTGAAATTTAAAAATTAAGGAATTTGAAAAAATAGCCAGTGAATTAAATTTAATTATAGGGAAGGATAATATTAAAACTTGAACCTTTTTCCAAAGTGCTTTTTGCTGAAATTTCCCCTTCATGGAGTTCCACAATTTTTTTGGCGATTGCCAACCCCAAACCAACGCATTTTTGTTTGTCTTCAGAATAGGTATTCACCACATAAAATTCTTCAAAAACATGAGCTAAATCAGTTTCAGAGATTCCAATTCCCTGATCGGATATGGTTGTTTCAATCCCGTTTTTTTTTTCTGAAACAGTAAAGGTTATGGTCGAATTTTCATTGGAATACCGTAAAGCGTTGTTTAAAACCGCATTTAATGCCTGTGAAATTTCATCTTTGTTAAGCATTAAAAAAAGGTCTTTTTCAGGAAGGTTAATTGTTGCGTCAATATTTTTTTCGGAAGCTTTCAGTTTAAATTCAGCTAAAATACCTGAAACCAATTCTGTATAATTAAGTCGTTGGCTTTTTAGGGTGAAATTTGAGGCTTGTATTCTTGAATATTTTGAAATGGTATCGAGAAGCGCCAATGAAAATGAGGCGGAATTTTTTATAATTTGTATGTGTTTTTCTAATTTTTCTTTCGAATAATATTCCAGGTCTTCCAGCATCATTTCTGAAAATGAAAAAATAACGCCAATCGGATTTTTTAAATTGTGGGTTAACTTCCCAAGAAGTTTGGTGGTTGTTTCTTCGGCAAGTTTAATGTCATTCGTTTTGCCTTTCAGCTTAAAACTCAAATCAATTATTTTCTCTTCTAATTCTTGAATATGTTTCTCTGAATTTTTGTCTGTTTTAGCCAAAATTAAATTTTTACGTAAATATAATTTTAATATTATTACTTTCAAATATTTATGATGAAATTCATGGAGGCAACCATTTAATTTGATGTTTTTTAATGAAATATTTGGCAATTAATATGGTTTAAAGCGCAAAGTGTTACAATCAACAGCGTTTTTTATTTACTTTTACCTAACATAAGTTTAAACAAACAAGAAATGTCCACAGCAAAAAGAGACTATAAAAGAATTACCACAAAAAGCGTGGTGGAAATGAAAAAAAATGGCGAAAAAATTGCCATGCTTACCGCTTATGATTACACGATGGCGAAAATTATTGACAATGCCGGAATCGATATTATTTTGGTGGGCGATTCTGCTTCTAATGTGATGGCTGGCCACGAAACAACATTGCCTATAACTTTGGATCAAATGATTTACCATGCAAGTTCTGTAATAAGGGCGATTGACCATTGTTTGGTGGTGGTAGATTTGCCTTTTGGAAGTTATCAGGGAAATTCCAGAAGCGCGTTGGATTCTTCCATAAGAATCATGAAAGAATCGGGTGGACACGCGGTGAAATTGGAAGGCGGAAGTGAAATTAGCGAGTCGATTACCCGAATTTTGACAGCTGGAATTCCTGTGATGGGACATTTGGGACTGACCCCGCAATCCATTTATAAATTTGGCACTTATACCGTTAGGGCGAAGGAAGAAGAAGAAGCCGAAAAATTAAAAGAAGATGCTTTATTGTTGGAAAAATTAGGCTGTTTTGCCTTGGTTCTGGAAAAAGTTCCCGCAAAATTGGCCAAAGAAATTGCGGAAAGTCTTACCATTCCGGTTATTGGAATTGGCGCCGGAAACGGCGTGGACGGGCAAGTATTGGTGACGCATGATATGTTGGGAATGACCCACGAATTTCATCCGAGATTTTTGCGCCGCTATATGAATTTATATACAGAGATGACTACGGCGTTTGAAAGCTATATTGCCGATGTAAAAAGCAGGGATTTCCCGAGTGATGAGGAGCAGTATTAATTCTAGTATTTTAGACATCTGGATTGTTAGATTTCTAGATTTTTGAATCCAATATACCAACAATCCAAAATACCAATAATCCAATATACCAACAATCCAACATACTAACAATCCAAAATACCAACAATCCAAAATACCAATAATCCAATATACCAATAATCCAATATACTAAATATGCATAGATATAAAGATTTAAAATTTTGGCAATTAAGCAGGGAATTTTGTAAGAATATATACACTTTTACCGCTAAATTTCCCGAAGAAGAAAAATTTGGATTGGTTTCTCAATTAAGAAGAGCTTCTATTTCAATTCCGTCAAATATTGCAGAA
>PHDR01000156.1 GCA_002841035.1 Bacteroidetes bacterium HGW-Bacteroidetes-12
TGCTCTTTCATAAGAGAAATTAATTTTTTTTTCTTGATTATTAGTAACTAATAAATTTTTATTGAAAAAGATTGTTTTTGGAAAAGGAAGATAAAAACGACTTAATTGCTCTTGAATTAACCCATTATTACTTAACGATATTGAAATAATATTGCCATGTTGAGCTTTAAGAAAAAGATTACTAAACGCAAGCATTAGTATAAAACAGATATGTAGTAGCCTGTTCATAAAATCTATTGTGTGATTATTTTTTCTGTAAAGACAGTATATTGGTTAAATATTCTTAACAAATATACACCTTTAGGATAACGAGATGTATTAAATTGTATAGACGATTCGTGTGTAGTGATGTGAAAAATTAAATTGCTGTTAACATCAAATAGCTGGATATTAAATGGTTTGTTTTTTTCCTTACTTAAATTTATATTAATAAGATTAGTTGTGGGGTTAGGAAAAACAGAAATCTCATCATCATTAATAATAGTTGAAAACGAGTTAGTTAACAGCTTGTCTTTTGAAGAGTCTTCAATTAAAAGACTAATTTTAGTATTATCAACAATTAAACTATCTTCGTTATTTAGAGATTTACCATTAAAAAGTAATACGTTTTGAGTAAATGTTTTATTAGGAAAATCACAACCGATTAAGGTTAGTATAGCGAAATAAGTACCATCGTTTAGGTGGGTGCCAGAACAAGCAGGAAAAGATTGATTACAAGTTCCATCCCAAACACATAGTGGGGCTTGATTAACAATTCCGCCTTGTAAAAACACTGTTCTTCCAAATCGATTTATAATTTGTATTGTATAGTTGGTAGCACCTTGCACATACATACAAAGCTCATCATTAATACCATCTCCATTTGGGGTAATAACATTAGGAAAAAAATTAATTCCTTTTATTTGGTTTTCTTTTGGACAAGTGCCTATGAATGCGTCTAAGTTTGATTCTGAATCAAAGCCAGGTAAAAAAGTAATTTCATTACCAGCTATAATATGTACCGTGTTTCCATTTGGTATTTGAACATTTGGTCCAACTGTAACTGAATTTGACGCAGCTATAGTTTGAGGAGTTGATATTATTCTATTTTCTATGGTGATATTTTCTGGACAACATCCTTGAGCACTTACGCTAACGTCATCAATATAATAATACGCAAATCCATAATTAGTAACATTATTTTTAAGTTGAGGTTCATTGTTTGCTTTAAAGTCCCCAATTATTAAATAATGTAGCCCCGTAAACGAAGCTTTATATCTAAAACTTAGTTTTTGCCACTCAGTAGTGGAAACAATTCTATTTTCAGAAGTTTGTGCGTTAAGATGCAAATTAGTATTAAATATAACAGGAGCAGTTGTTTGGTTAATTACTTGATTGGCAGAAATTAGTATTCCCAAACCCTTAGTTGTCCAATCTGATATAGAAGATGAAACTGCCCAAAATTCAATATCATAAGTTATTCCTACTTCTAAACTAACCGTGGTTTGAAGATATTCTTTCCATGGTGGATTTGGTTGATCTTGCCAATGTGTAACAATGCCAGCATACGAACTTCCTGACTTAGGAATCATTGTACCTCTCGAATTAACAGGAACTCCAAAATTACCATTCAAGCTGTTATTACATACATCAAAAAGGTCTGGGGTAGTATTAGTTGTTTTTAGCCATCCTATTGCATTGTTAACTAAATTATCGTCATTTTGAGGGCAAAAGTTTTTCTGTTCAAATGATGGGTTAGTAATTAAGTTTGTAGGCTGTGACAAATTATATCCACAAGCTCCAATAATAGCAAATAAAAACGCAACTATCTTAAAATTGAGTGATTTCATTTTTTAGTATTTTTTTCCACTTCCAACAGCTCCATACGTTTGTTGAGTTCAATAATATAGAGGGTAAGTTCCTCTACTTTTTCAACCAACACACGGTTAATTTCTCCTAAATCAGCCCCTTCTTTTTCTACTTGTTCGGCTGTGGGCATATTGGGCAGGTGTTTGTTTGCGGTTACATAGTTTTCCAATTGGCTAATAGACATTAATTGATAAGTTGGTTCAAAAACATAGTCAGCCCATGGTGTAACATTTACTAATACTCTTCTCGCTCTAATTATTCCCTCTACCGATAGTTTTGCATCATTTACGGCAGTTGTACCTATGCCCACATTGCCATTGTTGGCAATATGTAAACCTTTATTAATATCGGCAGGGGCTATAATACTTCCTGCTGGTCCGCTAGTAATTGTCCAAAGGTCAATACTTCCACCCTCATTAAACCGAAGAGCCGAAGCGGCTCCTGCTCTTATTCTTCGGCTTACGTTTTGTGCATTATCAAAATAATAATTACGGGCTATGGATTTTGTGCCACCACTATGAAAAGTAAATTCTTCGCCTATTTGAAAAACCTCTAAAGGGTTTGTAGTGCCTATCCCCACGCTTCCATCACCTTTTACCACAAACACATCTTGGTTGGTGGCTTGGTCGGTTACCGAATAAGCAATGGTGTTGGGGTTGTTTACTATATTTTTTATTCCATATTTTAACGCAAAAGCGGTGGGGTGGTTGTTAATGATTTCTATGCTTGTGCGGTTAATTGTGCTGCTTATTTTTAATACTTCTGTGGTGGTGGGTGCCACATTTACACCTAAATTTCCTTGAAAAAAGCCTGTTCCTACCACTTGCAAGGCACTTATTGGGTTGTTGGTGCCTATGCCTACTCGTGCAGGGCAATCTATGCCTGTATAAAGCACTCCAAAATTAGCGTTAGCTAAAGCACTCCATATTGGTAACCCTACATTTACTCCCGTAGATATACAAGTGCTTGGAGAGGTATAAATAGACTGTAACAACCCACTTCTATCCAAACTGGTTAGTTTTCCGTTGTTGTCGGAGGTTACTATTCTTACTTCGCCTATGGGCATAGGAATAACGGGTTTTAGTTTATCCAATACCACATCTTCCATAAACCGAGCTTCGGCATTAGGTGTTATTTCTAAAGCAGTAACATTGTTGCATTTAAAAACTAATTTTTGGTTGTTGGTCGTACCAATAAAATCGGAAGCGGTGGCTTGATTTCCTGTTATTTTCCAGTTTAACCCTCCTGCATTGCTGTTGGGATTTTGGGCAGTGGCTATGGAGGTTAGCCAAGTCATACTAAGAATTAGAATTGAAAGTTGGCAGACTGAAGACTGAAGACTGAAGACTGAAGACTGAAGATTGAAGATTGAAGATTGAAGATTGAAGACTGAATATTTCATAATCAATAATTTAGAAGCTTAACTAAGCAAATATAAAACTTTTTTTTGAGTTACCAACTTTTTTTTGAAGTTTTTTTAGTTCACGGTTTTTCGCTTCAAAGACCTTCAGGCCTTCAGACCTTCAGACTTTCTACTTTCAAACTTTCAGACCTTACAGACTCCCAACTCCAACTACTCAAGGCACTCTAAGTACTTATTTATGAAAGTTGCATCATGTTTTAACGCTGTCATTTTTTCAGTTCACGCCTTGTTTTTACTGTCATTTATTCCGTTTTCACAAGTTGGATATCGTTTTGATAGATTCAGTTGAATTAAAAACACACACCATGAACTTTAATAATTATACCATCAAATCGCAAGAGGCTATACAACAGGCTCAGCAAATTGCTACAGGTTTAGGACAACAATCAATAGAAACAGGGCATATCCTAAAAGGAATTTTAGAAGTGGACGAGAATGTTGCTCCTTTTATTCTAAGCAAATTGGGCATTAACACCAATGTGTTCAAACAGACCTTAGATAAAATTGTGGAATCTTATCCAAAAGTTTCTGGAGGAAACCAATATTTATCGCAAAATGCAAATAAAGCATTACAAAAAGCTACTGCTTATTTAAAAGAATTTAAAGATGAATATGTAACCATAGAACATTTATTGTTGGCGTTGCTCGATGCGGGAGATACTGTTGCTCAGTTTATGAAAGACAACGGCATCAAAGAAAAAGAGATGAAAGCAGCCATTCAGGAGTTGAGAAAAGGCGAAAAGGTTACTTCTCAAAGTCAAGAAGAGCAATACAATTCATTGAGAAAATACGCAAAAAACCTAAACGAATTAGCCAAAGAAAACAAGTTAGACCCCGTTATTGGTAGAGACGAAGAAATACGTAGGGTGCTTCAAATTTTATCTCGAAGAACCAAAAACAACCCCATTTTAGTTGGCGAACCAGGCGTTGGTAAAACCGCTATTGCAGAAGGATTGGCTCATAGAATTATTTCGGGCGATGTTCCTGAAAACCTTAAAAATAAGCAAATTTTTGCGTTGGATATGGGAGCATTAATTGCTGGAGCAAAATACAAAGGAGAATTTGAAGAACGGTTAAAAGCAGTAGTGAAAGAAGTAATAAATGCCGAAGGAGACATTGTGCTGTTTATAGATGAAATTCACACCTTGGTTGGTGCTGGTGGAGGAGAAGGAGCAATGGATGCTGCCAATATTTTAAAACCAGCCTTAGCAAGAGGCGAATTAAAAGCCATTGGTGCAACAACGCTGAATGAATATCAGAAGTATTTTGAGAAAGACAAAGCCTTGGAAAGACGTTTTCAAAAAGTGATGATAGACGAACCCAATACGGAAGATGCTATTTCTATCTTAAGAGGTATTAAAGAAAAATACGAAAATCACCATAAAGTGCAAATTAAAGATGCGGCTATTATTGCAGCTGTAGAGCTTTCTCAGCGTTATATTACAGACAGATTCTTACCTGATAAAGCCATCGATTTAATTGATGAGGCGGCTTCAAAATTGCGTATGGAAATTAATTCTAAACCTGAAGTGTTAGATGAGATTGAAAGAAAGATTATGCAGTTGGAAATTGAGCGTGAAGCCATTAAAAGAGAAAAAGACGATAAAAAACTAGCTAAAATTCAAGAGGAATTAGCTAATTTGAATGAAGAAAAAAATAGCTTAAATGCCAAATGGATGGCAGAAAAAGAAATTGTGGAAGGCATCCAAAAAGCTAAAGAGGCATTAGAAAATCTAAAATACGAAGCCGAGCAAGCGGAAAGAAGTGGCGATTACGGAAAAGTAGCCGAAATACGCTATGGAAAAACCAAAGAAGCAGAGGAAAAGTTAGAGGCATTTAAAGGTCAATTAGCCAACATGCAATCGGGTTCAAAAATGATTAAAGAAGAAGTAGATGTTGAAGAAATTGCAGAAGTAGTTTCCAAATGGACTGGCATTCCGGTTACTAAAATGCTGGAAACAGAACGAGAAAAATTACTTCGTTTGGAAGATGAACTACACAAAAGAGTAGTAGGACAAGAAGAAGCCATTGTTGCTGTTGCAGATGCGGTTAGACGAAGTAGGGCTGGCTTGCAAGATGAAAAAAGACCTATTGGTTCATTTATTTTTTTAGGAACAACAGGAGTAGGAAAAACAGAGTTGGCAAAAGCATTGAGCGACTTTTTATTTAACGATGAAAATGCAATGACAAGGATAGATATGAGTGAATATCAAGAAAAACATGCTGTTTCTAGGTTAATTGGGGCTCCTCCAGGTTATGTTGGTTATGACGAAGGAGGTCAATTAACAGAAGCCGTTAGAAGAAAACCTTATTCAGTAATTTTGTTAGATGAAATTGAAAAAGCCCATCCAGACGTGTATAACATTTTATTGCAAGTGTTAGACGATGGAAGATTAACCGATAACAAAGGTAGAGTAGTAAATTTTAAAAATACCATTATCATTATGACTTCCAATTTAGGTTCGCACATTATTCAAGAAAGTTTTGAAAATATGGGCAAAATAGATAGGGAAAGTGTGATTGAAAAAACTAAATTAGAGGTTTTTGGCTTGTTGAAAAAAACCATACGGCCTGAATTGCTCAACAGAATTGATGAGGTAATCATGTTCACACCTCTAACTGAAGAAAACATACACCAAATTGTTAAAATACAATTAGATGGATTAGCCAAATTGGTAGCAAAAAACGATATTATGCTTACCTTTACCGAAGATGCCATTCAGAAAATAGGCGAATTGGGTTACGACCCTCAGTTTGGAGCTAGACCAGTGAAAAGAGTTATTCAGAAAAACGTGCTAAATGAACTTTCTAAAGAAATTTTAGCAGGACGTGTAACTCCAGCATCAGAAATAGTGCTCGATGAATTTGATGGAAAGTTTGTTTTTAGAAATAAAAACAAAATTGATGTTGCAAAAAATAAATGAATTAAACCCAACAGGTTTTTAAAACCTGTTGGGTTTTTACATTGCTTTTAAACTTAAATCTAAACTGTTGATTTGATGTGTTAAAGCACCAACTGAAATAAAATCAACGCCACACTCAGCATAATTTCTAATGGTTTTCTCTGTAATTCCACCAGAAGCTTCTGTTTTGTATTTTCCGTCAATCAATTTTACGGCAATTCTTAAATCATCAAAAGAAAAATTATCGAGCATAATAATATCAACACCTCCAACAGCTAAAACTTGGTGAAGCTCGTCTAAATTTCGGGCTTCAATTTCAATTTTAAGCGATTTATTATTGTTTTTAAGATAAGATTGCGTTGTTTTAATTGCATTTTCAATTCCACCCGCATAATCAATATGATTGTCTTTAATCATTATCATATCATACAAGCCCATTCTGTGGTTTTCACCTCCACCAATTTTAACCGCCATTTTTTCAATTTCTCGTAATCCAGGTGTTGTTTTTCGAGTGTCTAAAATTTTAGTTGGCAATCCTTCTAACAATGAAACATAATAGTTTGTTTTAGTGGCAATTCCACTCATTCGTTGCATAAAATTTAATGCCAACCGTTCGGCTTTTA
>PHDR01000157.1 GCA_002841035.1 Bacteroidetes bacterium HGW-Bacteroidetes-12
AACAATCGGGGGTAGTGGATGTATATTGTAAAGCAGACTTCATCTTCATCCCTTTAAAAATAGATTTTCAAAATCTTGATAGCCTTAAATTGTTTCTCCAATATTATGAAGAGGATATTGTGATTGAAAAATTAAACAATAATTCTACATGTGTAGTTACCGCATTTTTGAATAATGTTGATAATAGAAATAAAGATACCAGAGGGTTCTTAAACATTAAGGAAGAGTTTGATAAAATGATTCCTTTAATGGAAAACTATATAAGTAGAAGCGTCCTCTTCGAAAGAGGATTTAACACTTTTGAGACTTATGAAAATGTAGTTGATAAAAAAAAGTATTGGAACTTCTATAAAGAAGTTTTAGACATTATTGATAATTAAAATTAAACACCATGGCAAAAACTATTCAAGATTTAGATTTCGCTTCTTTTATTACTAAAAAACCGACTGATAAAAGAAAAGATACCCCTACAAAATCCAAAACAGAAGCAGAAAAAAAAATAAATAAAAAAACAGCTACGCCTGTTGTTAAACCCCCTACGATAAATAGGAAAAAAGAAGAAGAAATTACACCACCGGTAATTACAGCTCAAGAAACAGAAAAAAAAGCAGAAACTAAAGAATATATAGAAAAAAACTTTTTAGATTTTTTTGAGAAAAGGTTTACTACTGAAAATTCAGACCTAGTAGCTATTGACAGAAACTTAAAAAATAAAATAGCTTTACTTTGTAGCACAAATAGAAAAACCTCACAACTTACTTTAGTATCAAACATCATTCAAGAATGGTTTGATAAAAATGAGAAAGAAGTAAACAGGCAGTTAAAATCAATCTTTAAATAAGAGAAGCCCTAATAAATGCCTCAATTAAGCAGGGTATAACTGAAAGGTTAAAACAGTTAAAAACTTCCAGCAGCAATGTTGGAGGTTTTTGTTTTAGTTCTAATTCAGGATGTTGTTTGGTTTTTTAAATTATTGCCTTTTTAGGAAGTCGTGCAACAGTTACTGCTGTTAGGCACAGTTTGGTTTTCCTAATACCAAATCAAGCATATATTCCTCAAACTCTTTATTGTCCGCTTCTGTAGAATTCATTTTTCGAAAAAATTTATCTAAGTCTGCGGAGTCTTGGATTTTATTTGTTACTCGTCTAACTAGGTCGTCAGTTTGTTTTGAAATATTTTTTAATTTATCTGCACTCACATTAATTGTTGAGCCGTGAACAACTTTAGACCTTATGCTATAAATTTCTTTCACTTGTTTGAAAATTTTTTTTCGAGCATCAAAATTATCTTCTAAAAAGCAGGCAATTCGTTCAGAAAGTTTATGTGTCAACTCGATATTGTCTGATGAAAACAATGATTCAAATACGGTGCAATAATGGCTAATCTTTATTCCCAAGTCATTTTGAGACCTTGCTGTTTGTGTCAGAATATATGCAATTGCAATTCTTTGCATTCCCTTTTCAAGTAGTGTGGGTTTTGCTGAGGAGTCTTTAAAAGGAGTATGTTTTAAGTTATCAGCGAATAACTTTTCCTTATTAGCCAATAATTCAACTTTCGAGAAGGAGACATTTAAGTGTCCTTCGCCAAATGAAGTTGTAAAGCCCCCTGTTATAGTATTACTATGTATATCTGTGAAATTAGATAAAGTAATAAGGTTTGAACGTAAATAAGGATATGCAATATAACTTGTCATCAAGTCAGCACAATGGTCTTTAACTCGCCAAAGTTCTTGCAAAATCTTTTTAGAAAGAGAGATATACTCACATAGAACGGTGTCATTGTTTGAACTGTCAATTTCATGGTCATTAATGGCATAAAAAACAGCATTAGCATTTTGTAATTCACTTGCTTCTAATTTACCAATTACATCACAAAAAAAGTTATTAAGTAAAGTGTTAATAAAAGTCTTATTGTTGGTTGAAAAATGTTTTTCAGCAAGCCCTAAATATAGGTTTTTTCAACGAAATACTCCGCCCATAATGTTTGGCAATAATACGCAAACAAGTGGGGCTGCAATCCATGGCATCGGTTTGGTGGTAGTGTGGAAAAGGCATTTATTGAAATTTAACTTCTAATCCATGTGTCGCATAAAACTCTATTTTCTGTCTCAAATATTTATTTATGGCGTTTCTCTTTATGCCAAACTCTGTTTCAATGGCTCTGTAAGAATCAATGTTTTCATTACCATAATTAAATACTTTTTTCAGTTTATTTATTCCCCCTTGCTCAAGGGCTATATGGCAAAATATTGCAGCAATAATATAATGGGGAGACGTAAATTCATCTAATTGAGAAAAGTCTTCAATAAAATTATTCAAATTAATTTCAGGATGCTTTTTTAGGTACTCATTTACTCGCTTAATATGATAATATAATGTGTGATTGAAATGAGCATTTTCACCACCCCAGTAGGTTACAATGCCCAAGTGAAATATGCCACTATTAGGAAATTTACTTAATATTGAATGTGTAATTTCATGTCTATAATCTTCTCCAGCTACTGTATTTGAATATATTATTTTGTTATTAAAATCATAAAATCCACATAAATTGTTTTCACTTCCTATACCAACAACAAAATCGAAGCCTTGCAATTCAAATATCTTATCACAATTTTCTGCTATATAATAATCTAATGTATCAAGATTGATTTCAAATAATTTTGATAGTCGTATATAATAATCGGTTGCTTCATCAGCTTTATGAATATTAAATGGGTGGTTGGGATGATAAAAATAATTAAAATAACCTACTTTTATTTTTCTATAACTAGTTGTGTAATAGGATAAAAAATTAAATAATTTATAATTACCTTTTTCCTTTTTTGCAATATAATTAACAATAGCTAATGGATAAATAGATTTGTCTGGATAAGGAAAATAAAACATTGATTTTATTTGATAAGAATCTCCTAACGGAGTTATTGATAACACAACATTTTTTCCACCCCTATATGCTAAACCATAAAGAGAAGGAGATAAAAATCCAGCACTATTAATTAAATCAAAAGAAGTGTATTTTTGTTTTTCAATTTCATTCCAATAAGGATTATTATAAATGCTATCAGGTTGTGCGTTGAGATAATTTACCCATAATTTAAAAATTGCTTTTTTATTATCATTGTTCATTGTATCGATACCTGCAGCTAAAGTAACTTGAATTTTTTGGCTAATAGCAATAAAAGTGAAACTATTCAAAAAAATGATGAGCAGTAAAATTTTTGTTTTCATATTTTATGATTTAATTTTTCAAGCTACTTTTTTAACGAGTAGTTGCCCTTTGTATAGTTGCCCTTTGTAAAGCTCGGTTTTATCTTGCAAGAATTTAACGGGGACAAAGTAAGTCTATTTTTCTTTAAAATTTAAACTAATCGAATTTACGCAATATCTTAATCCAGTTGCTGTTGGGCCATCATTAAACACATGACCCAAATGCGAGTTGCAGTTAGCACAAACAATTTCAACACGCAACATTCCCAACGATTTATCTAGCACTTCCTTAATTTTTCCTTTTTTAATTTCGCTATCAAAACTAGGCCAACCACAGCCCGATTCAAATTTAGAAGTAGCGTCAAACAAAACTTCATTGCACCCTTTGCATAAATAAACACCGTTATTAAAATGCAAATTATATTTTCCGCTAAAGGGAGGCTCTGTGCCTTTTTCTCTTAAAACACGGTACTCTTTTTCTGTAAGTTTAGATTTCCAATCGCTGTCCGAAATATTCATTTTAATATGTAATTTTGTGTTGTAAAATTAATCAAATATGTTAGTAGTTATTTCGCCAGCCAAAAAACTAGCTATTACAGGAGCTAAACCACAAAAAAAATCACTTCCCACATTTATAAATCAGGCTTCTCAATTAATTCAACAACTAAGAAAATTTTGTAAGTCCTTTCTGATTTGTCTCGTCCTTTTGTTTCTTCAGGAACAGTATCTTGCCCTGTTATTGGGCTTTCTAGGTCTCGATTGTCAAATGATTCTTCCATTTTTCATTATTTAATATTTTTTGAATGTGGTTTGTTGTCAATGGTTGCAGCCAACATCAGTTCGTCTAAAAACCACCATTAGTTCATCAAAAATAGATAAAAAACAGAAGTAAAAGAAGCGATTAGGCGAAAGTTTATAAAAACTTAGCGAAAATCAAATTGACTAGTCCTAAATAATCGATACAGCTTATTATTAGAGCTTCTCTTACATATCTCCAAAAGCAGTATTGCTAATTTTTTCAGTGTTCTTCATCGCACTATCAAGTAATTGTTTATTTTTTTCTTTAGGCTTACCCATTTGAGTTTTTTCTAAGTCAGCTTCGGCTTTAATACCGGAACTATTTTTATCCTTTAATTCTGTAATCCTGGCATTCATCTTATTCTTATCTACATTGAGTATGGCGTAAGCTGCTATTTTATCTTCATTATTAATATTCTTATCATTTTGAATGTTATCAAGTAGTTTATTTGAAGGAGTAGGGATGTTTTTTGCTAACGTATTCGCTTTAGCAAAATCTTTTTCTTTAATCGCCAATAACAATTTTTTCTCATGTGTTTCTAGTGGGTTAGATTCATCCATTAAATTTGAATCATTAGGTTTTTCTGTTGAGACATTTGTAGTATTTTCAATAGCTTTTTCCTGGCTAGAACTATATTCGATATCTTTTGAGGAACTTACGACATTAGTAATTTCTTTTTTATTATTTCTTTCTTCTAAAAGTAACATTGCTTCTTTATCAGAAAGAGCCTTATAATCGGAATATTCAACCCCTTTGTTATCCATTGTAAATCTTACCGAAGCCATAAAATAACCTTCATCACCTTTTAAAACAATAGAAGGAACTCTTTCTCTGTTTTTTAATGCATCTAGTTCATTATTAGAAAATTCATATTGTCCTAATTTGAAACTACCTAACTCATCTAATTTAATTTCATCTGCTTTCTTAACAACAATTGTATTTAACTCAGGATCTATTTGTAAAAATAAATTCTCCCCTTTATAATTGATGTTAACAGCTTGACCTTTTTTTAAGGTGTTTGTTTCTTCTTCAGTAAAAACTTTATTGCCAATTTTTTTTGGAATAATTAATTCATGTTCTTTGAACATATATTTGAATTTTAATTTCCCCTTATCATCTTCTGATATTAGAATTTTAGCATCTTTTTTTCTACCATCATCTAAAAGAATATTTTCTTTTAGTGTTGTTGGTTTTCCATCAAGAATTAAATCAATGTCTTTATCGGAAAAATCAATTCCGGTTTTAACTAATTTTTTTTTAAGCTCATCTTTTGAATGCTTCATTATATAATAGTTTAAGGTTGTTTTTTTAGTATCTGAATAGTATCTTCTTTCAGCTTTTTTGTTAAATTTTAAAATAAAAAGGCGAAATTATTTATAATTATAACAAATAAGTGAAATTAAGTTATAATTTTGCAGCCGTTTAATCCTTAAACTAAATATAAATGATTCTTAAAAAATCAATAACATTTATGTTATTGTATGGTTGTTTCCTATTGGAAACAACGGCTCAAGGGCACTTTAAAAACTCTGTATCCTCTTCTGGAGCTTTAAATGGTTTTAAACCATTTATTGACACGTTAGTATATTTTGGACTAGCAATAGGAATACTAAGTGTTATCAGAGATTTTATGTTAAATAAAAACGAAAACCCATTTCAGAGTTTGTTGAAATGGGTTTTCGCCTTGGCTGCTTATGCTGTTGTTTCAGCATTTTTGTTTTAAATATGGATATACTTTTATTAGTAGGTATCTTATGGATGCTTGTGGTAGCTCTGTTTGTTTTTGGTAAAAAAAGCCACCTCATGGAGTTTGTAATTAAAAGAAAAAACAAAAGTGTTTTTAGAGAAAGTGAAGCTGATAGAAACAATATTATTGATAGGGGAGATATAAAAGTAAAGTTAGAGTTTGATAGAGATAATGAGATTAACCCTGAAGAGCTTTATCATTTTATTGAAGATATAGAAGCTGTGATTGAGAGAAATAGAAAAAAACAATTTACAGAAAGGCTTGATAAAAAAAAGGAAAATGAAAAAGATGTTTTATTAATTAAAGAAAGTGATGCTTTAAAAGAAGAAGAAACAGAACTAAATAAATATATAAAAATCAATCAATTAAAATAAAAAATGAAAGCAAAACAAATTACATTATTAACAACTTGTGTTTTAGCAACACTAGTTATGGTGGCACAAAACAATCCAAGCTTAAGTTGGTCAACAATTGACAATGAAGTATCAAATGCCACAACCAGCTTAAAAACAATTATAGGTTATCTAGCTCATCTTGCTATAACCATTGGTTTCCTTTATGTTTTATATACAGTAATTACAGGTAAGCCCGATTCAAAAGAAAAAATAGCTTATTTCATAGGAGGTTTAGCTATTTATATTATTGCTCTTGCTTTAAATTGGATTTAAAGTGAAAAATAAAACACTTAATAATATTCCTAATTTGAATAGAGAAATTCTTTATTTAGGTCTAAAACCTGAGTATTGGCTTGGTCTTATTTTTATTTTCTTTCTTTCATTTTTAGTGTTAAAAGTATATACACTGTTGTTAATCTTACCGATAATGTTTGTTTTATTAAACCTTGAAAAGAAAGCTAAAAAAGGCAATCCTAATTTTTTAAAAAGTAATACCAATTTTAAAAGAATACCAAAATCTATTATAGATCCTAATTCTATAATTAAGCACTTATAATTTGTCGGCATCAATCAACATAGATAAA
>PHDR01000158.1 GCA_002841035.1 Bacteroidetes bacterium HGW-Bacteroidetes-12
GGCAAAATAACACCCTCATTATTATTTCCTTATAACCTCAGTTTTATACTTATTTTATGATGATGTTAAGTAAACATTATGTTGCTTAACAAGAAAAACACTGTAAATTTTATGTTTTGTATTGATTACTAGTGGTTATGAGCTTTATAAAAGCATTATTAATATTAAATTAACACGATATATAAAGGAAGGGGTGTAAATTCGCATTAAATTAAAATCAAGACGGTAATAATATGAGCACTGAAAAAATAATATTGGTTGATGACGAACAAGATATTCTTAACTTTATTAGTTACAACCTAAAAAAGGAAGGGTATGAAGTTTTCACAGCTTTATCAGGTAAAGAAGCCATTGCTATTGCAAAAAAAGAAAAGCCTGATTTGATTATTATTGACGTGATGATGCCCGAAATGGACGGAATTGAAACTTGTCAAGAATTAAGAACAATTGATGAATTAAAAGATACCTTAATTACTTTTTTAAGTGCAAGAGCAGAAGATTACTCTCAAGTTGCTGGATTTGATGCAGGAGCTGATGATTATATAACTAAACCCATTAAACCAAGGTTATTAGTAAGTAAAATAAAAGCCATATTAAGAAGAAAAAGCAACGGAGCGATTTCGGTAGTTAATGAAGAAGTTGAAATTGGAAACATAAGAATTGACAGAGAAAAATACTTAGTATATAAAGGAGAGGAAACACATTCGCTACCTAAAAAAGAATTTGAATTATTAGCCCTTTTGCTTTCCAAACCAGGAAAAGTTTTTACCCGTGAAGTTATTTTAGAAACCATTTGGGGAACAGATGTGGTTGTTGGCGATAGAACCATTGATGTTCACATTCGAAAACTTAGAGAACGCTTAGGTGATGAAAATATTGACACCATTAAGGGGGTTGGCTATAAGTTTAAAATTTAAAAATACCTTGAAAATGAATTAGTTTTTCCATTTAAAAATAATTTGCTGAATTTTGGGCAACATGAATTTTAAATAATAAAAAATGGAAAAACTACTTAACTATATAAATGGAGCGTTGATTGAACCTCAATCAAAACAATATTTAGACAACTACAACCCGTCAAAAGGAGAGGTATATTCTCTCATTCCCGATTCTGATGCTACTGATGTAGAATTAGCAGTGAAGGCAGCCAAAGCAGCTTTTCCATCATGGTCGGTAACACCAAAAGAAGAGCGATATAAAATTATTATGCGTTTGGTCGATTTGATTGAACAAAACTTAGATATGCTCGCAGCAGCAGAATCTAAAGACAATGGCAAACCGTTAAAACTGGCTCAAACCGTTGATATTCCTAGAGCAGCAAGTAACTTCAGGTTTTATGCAACAGGTATTTTGCACTTTGCTTCAGAATCGCATGCCATGGAAGACCAAGCCATTAATTATACCATAAGAGAACCTATTGGTGTTTGTGGATGTATTTCTCCTTGGAACTTGCCGCTATATTTATTTAGTTGGAAAATAGCTCCTGCCTTAGCTGCCGGAAATACGGTGGTAGCAAAACCATCCGAAGTTACACCAATGACAGCTTATTTACTGTCAAAATTGTGTATAGAAGCGGGTTTCCCGAAAGGCGTACTTAACATTGTACATGGTTTAGGACCGAAAGTAGGAGCAGCCATTACCAATCATCCTGAAATTCCTGTGGTATCTTTTACAGGAGGGACAGTAACAGGTGCAGAAATTATTAGAACGGCAGGACCCATGTTTAAAAAATTATCATTGGAATTGGGAGGAAAAAATCCGAACATTATTTTTGATGATTGTGATTTTGAAAAAGCATTGAAAACTACGGTACATTCTTCTTTTGCCAATCAAGGACAAATATGTTTGTGCGGGTCTAGAATTTTTGTACAACGAGGTATTTATGAAAAGTTTAAAAATTCCTTTGTAGAAAAAACCAAGCAGCTAAAAGTAGGAAACCCCTTAGATGCCTCAACGAATTTAGGTGCTGTAGTTTCAAAATCGCACATGGAAAAAGTGCTTTCATACATCACTTTAGCTCAGGAAGAAGGCGGAAAAGTAATAGCAGGAGGGAATCAAGTAACCCTAAGTGGAGAATTTGAAAACGGTTGGTACATCGCTCCAACTATCATTGAAGGACTATCATTTAATTGTAGAACCAACCAAGAAGAAATTTTTGGTCCGGTAGTAACCATTATGCCTTTTGATACCGAAGAAGAAGTACTGATGATGGCAAATAGTACTAAATACGGATTGGCTTCTACCGTATGGACAGAAAATCTTTCTAAAGCCCACAGCGTAGCCGCCAAGTTACACACCGGAATTGTTTGGGTAAATTGTTGGTTATTAAGAGATTTAAGAACTCCTTTTGGTGGAGTTAAAAATTCAGGAGTAGGCAGAGAAGGCGGTTTTGAAGCCTTACAATTTTTTACCGAACCCAAAAATGTGTGTATTAAGTTGTGAGGGGATATTTGGCTGTTTGTTGAAAGTTGAGTTGATATAAAGTTCGTAGTTGCAATTACACACAAAGGCTTGGCTTCAAACTACGAACAGAGTGGGTTAGCACTTACGGGGAAAACAAGAAAATTTAGATAATAAAAGATGAAACTTACTTATTGTTAACTGTAGTATCTTCTTTTTCCCAAAGATTATCCTTTGTTGTTGGGTAAAATATGTCTAAAAGGATAGCAAAAAATTCTAAACAAAGATTATAGAACCTTTTATTAGGATAGTCAGACACCATAAAAGGTTATGGGTCTCTCCCCAGTACGTTCTAAGCTGTAACCGTACGTCCGCCTCAGGCGAATAGTGTTGGCAATTTGGGCGGTTACTTAGGTTGAGCAAATACAATACGTTAAAAAAATAATATATTTGATTTATGAATTTTAAGAATCATAGCGCTTACAGGGGAGTTAAGTATTCCAATTATTCAGGTGGCCATCAAGATTCCATATAGAAATATATTTAATTCCATCGTTACTTGAAAAAGGAAGTTCGTCCATTGTAATTATCCATTTTTCATAATTATCTTTTATAGTAAGTAATGATGTTTGTTCTCTACTTAATGTTTTTTCATTTTCAATCGTAAAAGAAACCTGAATATATAGGTTCTTTTCGTTTTTTTTCGCAACAAAATCAATTTCTTTATTTCTCAGGTGTCCAACAAATACTTCAAAGTTATGGTTAAGCAATTGTAAGTAAACCAAGTTTTCTAAAAGGTATCCATATCCATGCGTAAAACCTGAATAAAGATAGTTTTTAAATGCTAAATCATTTAAATAATATTTTACATTCCCGCCTATTATTTCTTTTCCTTTTAAATCAAATCTCTCGCATTTATGAATAATATACGTTTGTAAAACATAGCCTATATAATTAGCAATAGTGTCATAAGTTGTTTTTCTTTTTTTATCGTTAAAATAATTAACTAAATTGGTTATTGATGTTAGTGTTGCAACATTGCTTACTAAGTAAGTAAATACATCTAGTAATAAAGCCGTATCTTTAACATTATGCCGTTGAATAATATCTCTTAACAAAATAGTATCTCTTAATGCTCCAAGGTAGTGTCTTTTAGTTTCTTGGTTAGGTAGATGAAATAATTCTGGAAGCCCTCCTGTTTGTAAATAACTTAAATAATTTGTTCTATCAATAGTTAGGTTTAAATGTTCGCAATATTCACTAAAACTAAAAGGCAAAACTGTAATTTGAACATATCTGCCTGAAAGCAATGTTGATAATTCGCCCGAAAGTAGTTCCGAATTAGAACCTGTAATTACTATTTCAACATCTTGTGTAAAGTCTTGAGATAAAGCATTTATTAATTTTTCCCATCCTTCTATTTGTTGTATTTCATCAATAAACAAATAATACTTTCCTTTAACTTTAAAATGATTTTTATAATATTGAATAAAATCAGCTAATTTTTTATAATCACTTAAAAAGTCAAACTCTATATATTCAGTATTTACATATAAGGTATTTGTATTTTTTACTCCGCTATTAATCAGTTGTTCTATATATTGGCGTAAAACATAACTTTTTCCAACTCTTCTTTGTCCAACTAAAACTTTAATAAGCCGATTATCTTTAAACTGATTAAGCCAATTGAGGTATTTATTACGCTTAAAGCCTGTTTTTGGGGTAGAAGACCAAAAATTATATTTTTCGATATTTGCAAGATATTCTTTCATAAACTATTTTTTTGTCAAAAATACAAAATATTAGTTTTAAAAATAATATTTTACAAAAAATAATTTAATCTTTAGAAAGTCAAACTCAAAGTAGAATAGCTATCTTTGTGCACCTAACTTTAAAACCTAACAAGATGTATAACGGATTAATTCATGCACACAACGGCTTCAGATGGTTGGTTGTGTTATTTTTGGTAATAGCTATCATTAAATCATTTTCTGGCTGGAAAAATAATAAGTCATTTGACAAATCAGACAACCTAATTGCTTTGCTTTTACTCAGTTTTACACACATCCAATTTATATTAGGATTGGTGTTGTATTTTATGAGTGGAAAATTGGCATCTATTGGAGAATCTATGAAGGATGGTGCTTTACGTTTTTGGGCCTTAGAACATGGTTTATTAATGATAATCGCCATTGTTTTAATTACTATCGGTAGAGTAAAATCTAAAAAAGCAGCAACAGATGTATTAAAACACAAAAAAGGAGTTATTTTTTATTCCGTAGCATTTTTAATAATTCTATGGGCAGGATTGGTAAAACCTTATTTATTAGGAAAACCATGGTTTTAAGAATGAAAGATGTGCAAATGTGTGAATTTGTAAATGTGAGAATGTTTATCGACTTATGAAGAAATTACACGATACACAAAATTTAAGCGTAGAAAGAGCTGTTTTGGTAGGGCTAATTATTAAAGGCGAGCAGGATGAAGAACAGTTACAAGAATACTTAGATGAGTTAGCATTTTTGGCAGAAACTGCCGGAGCAGAAACCGTTAAAAGATTTACCCAAAAAGTAAGTCATCCCGACAGAAAAACCTTTGTTGGAAAAGGAAAGTTGGAAGAAATAAGAGCTTTTGTGAAAGAAAATGAAGTGGGTTTAGTTATTTTTGATGATGAACTTTCGCCTTCTCAAATCAGAAATATTGAAAGCGAATTAGAGTGTAAAATTCTGGATAGAAGTAATTTAATTCTCGATATTTTTGCTTCCAGAGCACAAACTGCCCATGCTCGTGCACAAGTAGAATTAGCTCAATTACAATATCTTTTACCACGACTAACCCGATTGTGGACGCATTTGGAACGTCAAAAAGGTGGTATTGGTATGCGTGGTCCAGGAGAAACTCAAATAGAAACGGACAGGCGTATTATTTTAGATAAGATAGCGTTGTTAAAAGAGAAGTTAAAACACATTGATAAGCAAAAAGCTACGCAAAGAAAACAGCGCACTCAAATGGTAAGAGTAGCCTTAGTGGGCTATACCAATGTTGGTAAATCTACCATTATGAATATGTTGAGCAAATCGGAAGTTTTTGCTGAAAACAAACTTTTTGCAACCTTAGATACTACCATCAGAAAAGTAGTAATAGAAAACTTGCCTTTTTTACTTACCGACACGGTTGGGTTTATCAGAAAATTGCCTCACCATTTAATTGAATCTTTTAAATCTACCTTAGATGAAGTAAAAGAAGCAGAAGTGTTGGTGCATGTGGTAGATATTTCCCATCCCGCATTTGAAGATCATATTCGTGTAGTTAATGAAACCTTACAAGATTTAAATGCTTTAGACAAACCAACCATTATGGTGTTTAATAAAATTGATGCATTTACTTATGTAAAAAAAGATGAGGATGACTTGCTGCCAAAAACTAGAGAAAATTATTCGTTAGAAGATTTAAAGAAAATGTGGATGGGTAGAGAAAGCGAAGTCCCTAGCGTTTATATTTCTGCGGAAAAGAAAATTAACATTGAGGAATTTAAGCAAATGCTCTACGATAACATTAAAAAAACGCACCTGAGCATTTACCCTAATCAGTTGTTGTATTAACATAAATAAATCACTAAAAAATTTCTTTTTATTTCTAAAAATTACTAATTTTGGTAATTAATAGAAATAAAATGTACAATCAATTTAAAGAAATAATGAATAGTTTTTTGGTTTTTTCTACAAAAGACATTCTAAAGTATTTTCCAAATTTTGATAAAAAAAATCTTGTCAATTGGCAAAAAAAAGGGTACATCATTAAAATTAGAAATAATTTTTATTGCTTTTCAGATATTAATATAAATGAGGAATTTTTATACTTAGTGGCTAACACTATTTACCAACCATCTTACCTTTCTTTTGAAACGGCATTGAGTTATTACAATATTATACCAGAAGGAGTTTATACATTAACTTCGGCAACAACAACAAAAACAAATGAATTTTCTACACCGATTGCCAATTTTTCATATCGTAATTTTAAAACAAATTTGTTTTTTGGATACCGATTAATAGCATATAAAAATCAATATTTTAAAATAGCAAGCCTTGAAAAAGCGGTGTTGGATTATTTGTATCTTAATGCTCAAATAAATGAAGTAGATGATTTTGATTTACTAAGATGGAATAAAGAAGAATTGCAACGTATAGATATTACTTTATTTAATAGTTATCTTAATTTATTTAAAATAACGGTCTCTGGTTCGAACTCAAAGTTTTGTGGTTCAGTATCTAATTGAATTAAAATTTTCTCTTCAACATGTCCTGTTAGTTTT
>PHDR01000159.1 GCA_002841035.1 Bacteroidetes bacterium HGW-Bacteroidetes-12
TTATTGGATAATATTTTTAGTAAATTTTGAATCGGAAAGTAACCCCTTCGCACCTTGCCAAATGAATAACTAAAAAGCAGATTGGTATTTTAGATTTTGCGTAAGTATAAAAATCTTTAATGGCACAGCGGTACTATTAACTAGACGATAGAATATGGATATTAAGACATTAAGATTTCAGATGATTGTCAATTAGTTATTCAGTTTTGTTTTATCTATATATTGCCCTCAGGTTTATAACCTAAAAACGACCCACTATTACAAAGCTAATCTATCGTTTTAATGCAGCAACACAACAATAGAAAAGCAACAAAATACTGACTTACAACAACAATAAAATTTTAGTAAATTTAAAACTTGCAATGGAATGAGTTACACGATGCCAAATTCTCACCAACTGGGGTATAGGAAAGTAGTTTTTTTAATGAAGAAGTTTCAATTTTTAGTATTGATCTTTAGTGTTTATTTTCTATTCCCAATATTTAGTTTTACTTGTTAGTCATTTTATTTACAATTAAAATTCTTACTAATAGACTAACTTTGTATTTTACTAAATTATTTAATGAAAAATCAACCGCTTTTAGTTAATTCTAAATTCATCGCCAATACTTCTATAACAGCTACCGAAAATAAATCTCTTGTTGGTTGGTTGTTGTATGTTTGTTTCGCTTATTATTATAAAGCTATTTTTTGTGGTTTGGGAGGAAAAATACTTGGAGCAGAATGGATTTGTTTTACAAATATCCATGGCATATCTACCAATCATTGGTTTGAGCAATTAATTTATGCACCATTGCTTTGGTATGCATTATATCGCATTATAACCATTGTTTTTGGTCCAAATAACAACGAAGTGCTAGGAACTAACGTGAAAAAATTAAAGACAGTAGCATTTTTTTTGTTAACAATGTATATTTATGGAATAGGCATTCATTTTGCGAATACCATCGAAATTTATTCAAGAGAGCAACTAGGAATAACAACAGGAGCTTTGTATGAACAAGTTTATTGGGTAGATGAACAGTTTAGCCACTGGGTGCAGTTTACCTTCTTTTTTTTACTTTTCGCTTGGATTATTGTTTTTGATAGACTTGATAGAGTTCATGCGGGTAATATTGCTGTTTTAACAGGATTATTACATGGGTTAGAACGAGCTATAGGTGTTATTGAAGGGGATAGCCCCTATATTGCTTTGATATTGGGTAGTTTTATACTTATAGCCTGTTTTTTTCGCTTTAAAAGACACAATTGGGAGTTTAAACGTGTTTGGAAAGATTTCTTCTTCCGCCATGGATTCTATTTTGGAATATCTATGCCTTTAGCTCTTTATTTTTATCAACTTGTTTTTGGAGGCTTTGTTCAGCCATCTTCTATGGGAGTTGAAGCCTGGAAAGTTGCTGTTTTTGCAATCATTACTGTTTTTATTATCTATTGGACTGCTGTTTTTGTGGATAAGTTTTGCATTAAAAAATAAAGCAGTTAAAATTATTAATCATACTAAGCTGATTTTTTTATTTGTGAAGCACTTAAACCTGAGTTCGATTATTATTTTTTAACCATTTGTAAATAAATAGTTTTAAGCGATAACTTATTTTTTGTATCGAAAAATAAAATTATCTTTACCCCATGCAAACGAAAGTATTGTTAATTACCCCACCATTTACTCAACTCAATACTTCGTATCCTGCAACTGCTTACTTAAAAGGCTTTTTAGATAGTAAAAATATTGCAACAAATCAATGTGATTTAAGCATAGAGCTTTTTATTAAAATTTTTACGAAAGACTTCATTGCTCTTGTTTTTGAAGAAGCTGAAAAAAATAATGAAAACATTGAGTTTTCCTTGGTGTATGAACAACAACAAGATTATATATTAAAAGTAGATAGAGTTATTCAATTCCTTCAACAACATGAAGTAACAGCTGCTTATCAAATGTTGCAGCACGGGTTTTTACCAAAAGCCCATCGAAGCATAAATTTAAATGAAGAAGAATTTGAGTATGGCTTCGGAAATTTAGGAATTATTGATAAAGCCAAGCATTTGGCAACACTTTTTATTGAAGAATTAGGAGATTTTATTAGAGCCAATGTAGATGAATTTTTTTCTTTTACACGCTATGCCGAGCAAATAGCTACTGCAGCTAGTAGTTTTGACGAGATTGATAGTTATCTTTCTTTCGAAACCACCATCATAGAAGATCAATTGCTGCTATTAATGGCAAGTAAATTAGAACAATACCAGCCAGATTTGGTCTGTTTCACTATTCCTTTTCCAGGAAATTTGTTTGCAGCTTTGCGTTGTGCAAAGTTTATAAAAAAACATGCTAAAAAAACAAAAATTGCCTTTGGAGGTGGATACTGTAATACTGAATTGTTGTTGCTTTCAGACCCTCGAATTTTTAATTACGTTGATTTTATTACCTTAAATGATGGCGAAGGTCCTTTGCTAAAGTTATGTGAATTTATTGAAAAGAAAATAGAAAAAAATGAATTAGAAAGAACCTATTTGCTCGAAAACGGAAAAGTAGTATATCAAAATAAAACGCCAAATACCATTTTTCATCACAGTAATTTGCCAGCACCAACCTACATAGACTTGCCTCTTCATCAATACATTTCATTTTTGGATGTAATGAATCCTATGCACCGATTGTGGACTGATGGAAAGTGGAATAAATTAACTGTTGCTCATGGCTGTTATTGGAAACAATGCACTTTTTGCGATGTAAATTTAGATTACATAGCCAATTACCAAAATACTACTGCAGAAGATTTGGTTGATAAAATAGAAAAGATAATAGCAGAAACAGGTACGTATGGTTTTCATTTTGTGGATGAAGCTGCTCCGCCAAAAATTTTAAGAGCCTTGGCTGAAGAATTATTAAAAAGAAAAATTTTCATTACTTGGTGGACTAACATTCGTTTTGAAAAAACTTTTACACCTGAGTTATGTGCATTGTTGGCAAAATCTGGATGCATTGCTGTAACTGGTGGTTTGGAGGTAGCTTCTGATAGGTTATTGGAAAAAATGAAAAAAGGGGTTGATATTGCTCAAGTTGCTAGGGTAACTAATTCTTTTTCAGAAAGTAATATTATGGTTCATGCCTATTTGATGTATGGGTTTCCAACAGAAACAGATCAAGAAACTATTGATTCATTAGAAATTGTGAGGCAGTTGTTTCAAAACAATTGCATACAATCTGCATTTTGGCACTTGTTTACTACAACCGTTCACAGTCCTATTGGCAAGAACCCTGATGATTTTGGAATTAAAATTATTGGCCCCAAATTTAAAGGTTTCGCACAAAATGATTTGTATCACATAGATTCTCTTGGGGCTGACCACAAGCAATATACAGAAGGATTAAATCTTGCTTTACATAATTATTTGAATGGTTTAGGGTTTGAAGTTGATTTACAAGATTGGTTTGATTTTAAAATTACACCAACCAAATTACCTAAAAAATTAATTGCTTCTTTTTTGAAGAAATAATAATCGAACTCAGGCTGATGACGGTATAAGGAAAAGGGATGGTTAACCTTATTCCTTAATAAACTTCAGATTTTCATTAGCAGTTCCATTAGTAACACTAATGAAATACATGCCATTAGAAAACAGATTGGTTTCTAACGAAATAGTGTTAGCACCTTTATTCGTGTTATGTTGCTGGCTATACACTTGTCGTCCAGCAATATCATAAATCACGATGGTGGTTATTCCTTTTTCTAATACATTTAAACTAAGCGTTCCGTTACCAGAAACAGGATTAGGATAAATGGTAACATCAGAAATTTCTTTTTCTACTCTTACAGGCACCATATTAGAATATTCAAAACTACCATCAAAATCGGTTTGTTTTAATCGGTAATAAGATGTACCAATGTAAGGTTTTTCATCTAAAGAATTATAATCTTGAAATGCTGAAGAGTTTCCAGCACCTTTCACTATGCTAACAACTTCAAAAGTAACTCCATCAACACTTTTTTCTACAGTAAAGAATTCATTGTTTATTTCAGAAACAGTAGCCCAATCTAACTCCACAGCATTAGTTTCAGGATTGTATTTAGCATCGAAATGGGATAAGGTAATAGGTAATACTGTTGCTCCTACAAAATAAGGACAGTGTTGGGAGTGTCTACAAGTTGATGGTACTGTAAATGTATAACAAAACACATAATTGTTTCCAACCGTTAAACCATTAAAGGTTAAATTAGGAAGTGTTCCTGTTTGAATTGGAGCTCCGCATGAGGGGCTGTTATATAAAGCCCATGTAAGTCCTGTTACGTTACCACTTCCACAATTAGAAGTGATAACTACATTAAAGTTAACGCTAGTAGCAGTTGCCTGTAAAGTATAACAAAAAGTATTTGTACTACTAGCTGCTAAAGCAGGTATAAAAGGAGTGGTTTGACAATTAGCAACAACAGTTGGTGTAGATGGTGTAGTAGCAAATCCTTGAGCCGAACCACATGGTGCAGAACAAACACTATTACTACTACAAGGTGTACATGCCACGGGTCCAGAGCATATATTATTATCACATGCATTAACTGTTTCATAAGTAATTTGTGTGCCAGCAGTTAAACAAAATCCTTGAATTATAGCATATCCATCTTGAACAGGAACATAAAAGCAAGTTCCAACAGGTGTTGCTCCTGTCCATGTTGTAGAAGTTGTTCCTCCTGAAGTTTGAATATTAACTCTAGGAGTCCAACCACCACCAGTTGTGCCACATGCCGCGCCAGGACTACAACTTGTGCCACCACCACTAGGAATGTTGTTTACAGTTAAACAAACTTTTATATAACCAGTTGTTCCATTACCAATTGTAATGTTTTGACAGACATTAGTTGTAGATGTCCATGTACCACTACATGATTGTGAGTAAGACTTGTTAGTTGATAAAACAACTAACAAAACAAAAGAGATTAAATAATATAATTTTTTCATTTTTTTAGGATTATTCAGTTATATAAGTAGCAACAGGAACAAAGTCTTTTGCATAAATTATGGAATAAGGCAAAATTTTAATTTTAGTATTTTTATCTATAATAATGTATTCAACTTCTTCTACTTTTCTTTTTTCGTTTACAGTAAATAAAATTTCATTGTCTATTGTAGGCATGCTTTCTGTTGCGTTGTAAACAATTTGGTACGTGCCTTCTTTTGGTAGCTCTTTAGCAAAAGAAATTCCACTTGCTGTTTGAATTTGCTCTTCCTCAACAATTTTAGACACTTCGTTTTGACTATACAAAAATGAAGTTGTAATAGTCATAAGTAAAATAGTAGTTATTAGGTTTTTCATTTTTTAGTTGGTTTATAGGTGTTTTTACGTATAAAAAAGTAGGTATTTAACTTGTAAATCAAATACAAATTTAAAGTAAATATGATAATAAACATATTTTTAGTAATTTTTTTTAACAATAATTCGATTTATATTGTTATTTTTAACTAAGAAGTTGTTTAAAGTCCCTCTATAAATTTTATTATTTTATTTTCATTCTTACATTTGGACTTCAAACAACTTCAATCTGAATATCTAATCTATAGTAAACAATGGCAAAAAATATAAAAACCTTACTTTTTATCCTTGCTTTTATAGAAGGCGGGGCAGTAATGTGTGTGGAATTGTGTAGTGCTAAAATTTTAGCTCCATTTTTTGGTACATCCATCTATGTTTGGGCAGCAGTGCTTGGAATTACGCTAACAGCATTAACTTCTGGGTATTATTTTGGAGGATACCTTTCTTCAAAAACCAGTAATCAGAAACAAGTTGCTTGGTTGATGTTGCTTGGTGGTTTGTTACTTACCCTAACTCCAATAATTAGTAGTGTTGTGTTACCAATAACTATTGAATTTTCATTATTAATGGGAACAATAATTTCATTAATGTGCTTTTTATTTCTTCCTTTAGTGCTATTTGGAGCGGTTTCACCCATGCTTATTAATTTGCTTACATCTCAAGCAAAAGAGTCGGGTAAAAACAGTGGAACAGTCTATGCAGTTTCTACCTTGGGAGGTATTTTTTCTACTTTTTTAGTGGGATTTTACTTATTACCAAACTATGGTATAACAAAAACATTGTATGGTTATGGTTTACTGGTAGTTATAATTGCCCTTATACTTTTTATATATTCAAAAAAAACAAACATTAAAGTGATAGGAATTGCTTTTTTCGCACTAATTTCTTATAATTTTTCAACGTCAAAAACCTCAGGTGTAATAGAAGAATCAGACGGAATTTTAGGAAATATTAAAGTAATGGATAGACAATATCCCAATGGGAAAATTTACAGAGAATTAATTGTAAATAATATTTCTCAAACCATAATGAATTTAGAAAGCCCTTCAGAAAGTTTGTGGGGTTATGTAGATGTGTTGATGTATAATATCAATTCGTATAGTAATGGTAAAAAGGCATTGTTGTTAGGCATGGGAGGAGGCACCGTTTATAAACAACTTATAAATAATGGATATACGGTAGATATTGTTGAAATTGATGCTCGTATTGAAAAATTGGCAAAAAAATATTTTTTTATTGATGAAAATGTTGATGTTATTATTGATGATGCAAGGCATTATATAAGAACTACCAACAAAAAATATGATGTAATTATTTATGATTTATACAACAGCGAAACACCTCCAGTACATCTAATGACTGTTGAAGCATTTGCAGATATTCAACAT
>PHDR01000160.1 GCA_002841035.1 Bacteroidetes bacterium HGW-Bacteroidetes-12
GAAGTTGTAAATCACTATTTATAACCGAAATGATCACTTTTTACCGAAATGACTATTTCTGACCGAATTGGCTATTTTACAGTGTAAATGGCCCTATATAAAGACGAAGTGCTGAACGTATTGAAAAACCCATTTTTCCAATTTCTGACCAAAATGAACCTAAAAAGCCATATAAAAACCCAATTTGACAAATCTGAAAACCCGTTTTTCCATAAAACATTAAATTAAAACCTATAATTCCAAATAATAACCTACTTTTCCACTATATTTGAAAAACTATTTTTCACGAAGGTTCATGGACAATACACATTTTTCACTTAAAATAACTATTTTTCACGGAGTGCAAGCGCCGGAAGAAGGCACAATTACAGGATACGGAGCACTTATTGAAGGCTTAAAATTAGAAATGCCTTTTCCGGAACAATTGGCGCTAATAAGTGAAAAAAGGCGGAGTTATACTACAGCGAAATGGAAAGTGTTTTCATCAAAAAACACAATTGAAGACACCTTATATAAGCACCTTGTTTTTGCATTAAAATATGAAGGCGTCAACCTGTTATTCTTTAAAAAATTTGCTGAAAAGCTGCCGGAAAATGAGATTGTCAAGATACTTCAACTGGAGCCAACAGGGCAATATAGCCGTAAAATCTGGTTTTTATATGAGTGGCTGATGCAAAAACAACTCAATATTGAAGATTTAACCATTAAAAACTTTGTGCCGCTGCTTGATGAAAATTTACAGTTTTCCGTTAAAGGAATACGCTCAACGCGCCATCGAATTATAAACAACCTGCCGGGAACCAGAGATTTTTGTCCGCTTATAGCTAAAACGGAAAAACTGGAAGCCTATCTTGAAGCCAATTTATCAGATAAAAAAAATAGTTTCTTAAATACCATCCACAAAGACATATTGCAAAGAGCTTCTTCCTTTTTGATTTTAAAGGATTCAAAAGCATCATTTACCATTGAGGGCGAAAATCCCGGAACTAACAGGGCAATGCGTTGGGCAAAAGCCATTGGCCAAGCTGGCCAAAAACCGTTAAGCAAAAGTGAATTGATCCGCTTGCAACAGGTTGTAATTGAAAATACCCGATTTCTGAAAATGGGATTTCGCAAAAAAGGTGGATTTGTAGGCGAACATGACAGAATTACAGGCGAACCCATCCCCGACCATATTTCTTCAAAAGGACAAGATGTTGAACAATTGATGGATGGTTTAATAGCCACCAACGACCTATTGCAGGAAGAAAACTATGATGCTGTATTAGTGGCGGCCGTTATCGCTTTCGGCTTTGTGTTTATCCACCCCTTTGTAGATGGAAATGGTCGACTGCATCGTTATATCATTCATCATATTTTGGCAAAAAAAGGATTTACGCAGCAGGGCGTTATTTTCCCGGTTTCTGCTTCAATTCTGGATAAAATTGAAACCTATCGAGAAGTTTTGGAAAGCTACTCACATCCATTGTTGGATTATGTTGAATGGAAAGAAACCGAGGACCATAATGTGGAGGTTCTAAACCAAACCATTGATTTTTATCGCTATTTTGATGCCACCAAACAAGCTGAGTTTATGTATGAATGTGTGGAAGATACCATTTTGAGAGTCATCCCCGAAGAGGTGAAATACCTTCAGCACTATGATATCTTTAAGCGTTATCTGGACAATAATTTTGAAATGCCGGATAAATTAGTGGCTACGCTGCTTCGTTTTTTAGAGCAAAATAGCGGTATTTTATCATTGAGGGCGAAGACAAAAGAATTTGCAGAATTAAACGACAATGAAATTAAAAATATAGAAGAAAAATATAAAGAAATTTTCACTGCAGACTAAAATTTCTGGATCATTCATCTCCACCTCATTTAATGTTTTGGCCATAATCGATTAAATTTTTAATTCTGAACAAATCATCGTAGATTTATCATAGCGTAAAATTCTTGTTCATTGTGTTCCATACACTTAGTTTGTGTATAGCTATTTAGGACGAGTCAAAATGGATACAGTATGGATAAGGTATAGATAAAGCATAGATAGAGTATGAAAAGGCAGAAAAGAACTTGTATATATCCAAAAGATATTCAAATCATCACGGGAAGAAGTGAACGGTATGGGCGCAAATTATTGAGGGAAATAAGATTGTTTTTAGATAAAAAGCCTCGTCAGTTTGTAACAGTAAATGAATTCTCGGAATATACCGGTATTGAGCTCAATATCATAAATGAATACATTTTAGATTAAATACCAAGGGGCTAATTAAGGGTGCGTTAGATAAATAGCTCCCCTCCTAACCCCTAAAAATAAAATTAATCATTATAACTCAGCAACAATCTTATAAAGTTCTTGTCATTCTTTTTTATGCATTTTGTAAATTAATCGGTTTAAATATTGCATTTATAACGGCGATAATCGCCGTTGAAACAATCATCATAATTTATGGTAACTATTCAGAGCAATTTTTAACCTATTATCTCATTAAGTTACACAAAAATTTCATTTATTGGTGCCATTGATTTTAATGGGTCTTCGACAAAGTATTTACAAAAAGTATCATAACACCCTTCTAATATTCTTATTTTTTATACGTTTTAACATATAAATATAATATTTAATAAAATAATATACGCAAATACATATAATTTAGTATATTTACATTAAATTATACTTAAACACATATAATGAAAGAGTTGGCACAGTTTGTAAAAGAACGCAGAAAAGAGGTGAATTTAACGCAAGAGGAATTCGCTGAAAGAGCCGGAGTGGCATTAACTGTCATCAGAAAAATTGAACAAGGAAAAACAAACCTCAATATGGATAAAGTAAATTTGGTGCTAAATATGTTTGGGCACCAATTGGCGCCAGTTAGTTTAAAAGAAATTAATAATTAGGCGATGAGAAGTGCTAAAATATTTTACGACAAAACACTTGCAGGAAAATTAATGGAAACAGATGATGGGGAATACACCTTTACTTATACAAGTGATTATGTGGAAAATTTCCCCAATCAATTTATCACATTTACGCTGCCTGTAAGAAGTGAACCCTACAAAAGCAATCGGCTATTTCCTTTTTTTGAAGGGCTAATTCCGGAAGGCTGGTTATTAAATATTGCATCAAAAAATTGGAAGATCAATCCAAATGACAGAATGGGATTGTTATTGGCGTGTTGCCAAAATTGCATTGGAGCGGTGAGTGTTCAACCAATAAAGGAAGAAAATGAAGAATAAGTGTTTATATTGTTATCAGGATTTGACTGTTGAAACAGACTATCACGAAAAGTGCAGTCTCATTTTTTTTGGAACAAGGCAAGCTCCAAAATTGGAATATACATTTGATCAAATGGCAGATTTGGCCAAAAATGTTGTGGAACGCAGTATTTCAGTCCCGGGAGTTCAGCCAAAACTGTCAATGTCTTTTAATGAGGGAAAAAGGGATCAGCGGTTAACGGTTGTTGGCGCTCTGGGTGGAAACTATATTTTTAAACCACCATCTCTAGAGTATCCAGAAATGCCGGAAAACGAACATTTAACAATGCGATTGGCAGCGCTTTTAAAAATCAAGACGGTTCCCTCCTCTTTAATCAGATTAAAATCTGGAGAACTTTCCTATATCACAAAACGTATTGACAGAACTGATGACGGAAAAAAAATACATATGCTTGATATGTTTCAGATAACGGAAGCTTTTGATAAATATAAAAGCTCTATGGAAAAAGTTGGTAACGCCTTAGGTAAATTCTCAAGCAATACGCAACTGGACAAATTATTCTTTTTTGAATTGACATTATTTAGTTTTTTGACAGGAAACAATGATATGCATTTAAAAAACTTTTCAATGATTGAAACGGCCTCCGGTTGGGTATTAGCCCCTGCTTATGACCTGTTAAATGTAGCGATTGCAAACCCTGAAGATAAAGAAGAATTGGCCTTGACTTTGGGAGGAAAAAAGAATAAGTTAAGAAAGGAGCATTTTGTAAAACTGGCAATAGATCTTGGCTTAAATACCAAACAAATCAATGGTGTTTTTAAACGTTTTTCCGAAAAGAAAGAAGAGCTGATTAAAATGATTCATAATTCTTTCTTATCTGAGGTTATGAAAGTTAAATATATAGAAATATTCCAAAAAAGGTATGCGACTATTTATAATTTACCCTTGGAAAAAAGTTAAATTTCGTGCCTAAAAACACCAAAATAATGAGTGCTTTTTTGTCAAAACAAGATGAAATTTAACTCCTATTTTGAAATAGCAATCATAAATAACTACAATTTACTTCAACTAAACTACTCTGCACTTTCAGTGCAGAGTAGTTTAGTGGCTACTTTGGCTTTATGCAAACCAAACAGCACACCTTCAAGATGAACAATATTCATAAATCGTTGAAATTGCATCGTAGGTAAATTCAACCTGCCCTGCTCTTTGGTCATCAATCCAAAATATTTCGTGTATTTCATGTTACAAAATTAGGAAAATACCCCATTGCTGATTGCTTACGTTTTCAGCAAAACACATTCAACCTCCAGATAATTTAGTTATTATTCTTGGAATTAATTTATATGGATTACAGTAAATAAGTATTTATATTTTTTTGAAAGAAACTTTTTGTCATTCGTTAAACCTTGATCCAATAGTTCAAACTCTTCATTTTCAATAATATTCATACGTTGGTTATTGCTTTTTAATCTGGTTATGTCCATATTTCTTGCTTGCATGAATATGTGCGATTTAGCTAACTTTAACATAAATCCAATAATATTATCTAGATATAATTTTGTTTATTATTTACTATTTGTAAACAAATAGCGTTAACATTTTATTAACCTTTTTAACAATCAGTTTCCGATTTGATAACCTTATATGAAGGTTAGCTTGAATTTCTATATAGATATTTGCCCTGTTACAATTAATCAAATTTACAAATATTAAAAAATGGAAAAAACAAAATTAGTACTGATAATTGCTTTGTTGGCATTTGTCTTGGGCCATTCCCAAAATATTTTTCAGGGAAGAGTATTGGATGAAAATAATGAACCTTTGCCTGGAGCAACGGTTGTTTTGAAAGGTGGCGCCAATGGGGTGGCTACAGATTTTGACGGGAAATTTAAAATTGAATTGCCTTCAGCAAACAGCATTCTTGTAATTTCTTTTTTTGGTTACCTGCCTGTTGAGTTTGACACAACCAACAAGTCAAGTGCCGATATTACTTTACAGCCAGACGCTCAAAGGTTGGATGAAGTGGTAGTGACCGCTTTGGGAATAAAAAAAGAAAAAAAGAGATTGGGCTATTCTGTTCAGGAAGTTGACGGGGATTTAACAAAAGCCAGAGATCCTAACGTCATGAATTCATTGGCAGGAAAGGTTTCAGGTTTGGTAGTGGCTTCATCCGCAGAATTTTTTACAGCCCCAAAATTGTATTTACGCGGAAAAGAACCTTTAATCGTTATAGATGGTGTTCCTTTAGGCACCGACTCCTGGAATATCAGTCCAGATGATATTGAAAGCATAAATGTGCTGAAAGGTCCTAATGCCGCAGCATTATATGGGTCTGCCGGTGGAAATGGCGCAGTTCAAATTACCACCAAAAGAGGCACTAAAGATCCTCGGGGTTTTGTGATTGAATTTAACCAAAACAGTATGCTACAAGGCGGGTTCAATGCGGTTCCGGAAGTGCAAAATAGTTATGGTCCGGGTTCTTATGGAAACTATGCTTTTGTTGATGGTAAAGGAGCTGGAATTAATGATGCCGATTACGACCAATGGGGCCCTAAATTTGAAGGCCAATTAATAACACAATACGACAGCCCTTTAGACGCAAACGGAAATCTAATACCAACACCTTGGTTGGCAAGGGGCGCAAATAATTTTGATAATTTTATTGAAAACGGGTTTTTAGAAACCTCTAATTTATCGGTTGCTTCTCAATTTGATAAAGGAAATGTTCGTTTCTCAACGTCTCATACCTATCAAAAAGGTATTAATCCCAATACTAAACTGAATATCTATAATTTCAATTTAAGCAGTAAATACAATTTTAGCGAAAAAACATCCATTGATGCAAGCGCCAATTTCAATTTTCAAACATCACCTAACAATCCCAATGTACAATATGGACCAAATAGTTATATCTACAATATGCTTATTTGGGGTGGAGCAGACTATGATGTTAGAGATCTCAGAAATTATTGGCAAGAAGGAAAAGAAGGAATTCAACAAAAGAATTTTGAATATACGCGTTACAACAATCCTTATTTTATGGCTTATGAATGGTTAAGAGGTAAACAAACAAATGATTTTACCGGCCAAGTAACCTTAAACCATAAGTTTACCAAAAATTTTGATGCTACCCTAAGAACCAATATCGCATTGGAAAATGAGTTTGATAGTGAAAAATTCCCCTATTCAATGACGACTTATGGAAGGGAAAAAGCACAAGGGGATTATAAGGAATGGTACTATAACAACTTGAAAAGTTATACCGATTTTATGTTAAATTATAACAATACGTTTGGCGATTTTGGTGTGAAAGCAACGTTAGGTTCAAATATCAATATAGAAAAATACAGAAGACTTTATGCAACCACAGACTATTTGATTGTGCCGGGGCTTTTTACATTAAGCAACACGCAAACTCCTGTTCAGCCTACA
>PHDR01000161.1 GCA_002841035.1 Bacteroidetes bacterium HGW-Bacteroidetes-12
TGTTCAATACCTCTAGCAATAATAAATTATTAAGAGCTAAAAAATACTCATTGGATTGCAAAATATTTTTTTTGTTTGAAGACTCAATTTCCAACATTAATTTATGATAAATAGACAAACAACTCGATAAGTCGCCTTTACTCATAAAGTACATTCCCTTGAAGTTTAGTAAATAGAGCTTATCTTCAAATGTATGGTTGGTTTTAATCTCAAAGAAACCATCGTTCACTAATTTGTCATAAAACTCAATTTCTTTATGCAATTGAGCAACCACTTTGTTTTTAGATAGTAATAAAAGATTGAATGTGTGATATTTATACTCAATCAATTTAGTATAATCGGTCAATAATTGAGTTTCGTCATTAAGTATCTCTTTCAATTTATTTTGAGATTGGAGTAAGTATTTACCCTGCTCCTTTTCTATGTATGATTCCCACTTTAATATACCTAAAAGTATTAAATGATTATCGCAACTTATTGCAATCTTTTTGGCTTTTAAAATTTGTTTAGCACAGTTTTTAAATAACCTTTTCGTGTATAAAATTTCAATTTCTACCAACAAATGATGCAATTCAATTTCTTGAGATGAATTAGAGTGAAAACCTCTCAGATGTTTTAAAATAAGAGCTTGAAGGCGACTTTCCATTACAGCTAAATTACTTTTTGATGGAATTTTCAATTGCTTTAGTAACTCGCTTTCGGACAAATCTTTATTTTTTTCTATTACATCAAACATCCTTAAGAGCATTTTGTTCGTCTTAACAATCGATGCGTTTACTTTAAAGTATCTTTTTTCACTCTTAGTTAAAGAAGATATAAGCTGAATTAATTGATGATTAACCATAGAAAATAGAAATTAATTTAACGTAAAATTAATAAAAACTCTTTCTTAGAACTGAAAAAAAAATATATTTTTTGAGCGTTTTAATAAATAATATAACTAAAATTATATTACTTTTATCAATTATAAAAAATCATTCACTATGAAATTAATACGTATTAGTTTATTATTAAGTTTATTAACTTGCTTTTTCTATTCAAAAAGTCAAACCGTTATTTGGACAGAAGATTTTCAAAATAACTGTGCTTCTGGCTGTTTTGCAACTGCATACACAGGTTTAAATGGCACATGGACGCAAACCAATACAGGTACAAATGACCCCGAAGCAAATGCTTGGTTTATTAGCGGTAATGAATGTGGCAATGCCGCTGGTGCTTGTGGTTCTACTTGTGGAACCGCAGACCCTTCCTTGCACATAGGTGCTAATGACGGATTTACAACAACAGACCCTGGTGCTTCTTATAATGCAGGGGGGTTGTGTGGTTTCCTCTTTTGTGTGACTACAGATAAAAGAGTAGAATCTCCAACTATTAATCTTACTGGGCAGAGCAATATAACTATCAATTTTAATTATATGGAAAATGGGCAAACAACTATTGATAATGCTACGTTATGGTATTTTGATGGTGCAACTTGGACTCAATTGTTTGACTTGGCAAAAACTGTTCTTTGTGGTGTACAAGGAACTTGGACAGCCTACTCCCAACTACTCCCAGCCTCTGCCAACAACAATCCTAATGTTAAAATTGGGTTTCGATGGGTAAACAATGACGATGGAGTAGGCACAGATCCTTCCTTTGCTGTAGATGATATTACCTTAACTGTGCCTTCAGCTTCTACGCCAACAGCTAACTTTACTGCATCTGCTACAAGTGTTTGCGTGGGTGGTTCTATTACCTTTACCAACACCAGCACAACTTCAGGAGCAACCACTTATGCTTGGACTTTCCAAAATGGAACACCTGCAACAGCTAATACAGCTGGACCTCATACAGTAACTTTTAATACGGCTGGAACTCAAAATATTTCACTTACCGTTACCGATGCGAACGGAACAGACAATATAGTTATTCCTATTACAGTTAACCCTCTTCCAACTGTTACTGCCAATGCCACCAACATATCAATTTGTGCTGGAGATCCTGTTACGTTAACTGGAGGAGGTGCATCATCTTATACTTGGGATAATGGAGTTACTAATGGAGTTCCTTTTAACCCAGCTACAACTAACACTTATACAGTTACTGGAACAGATGCCAATAGTTGCCAAAATACAGCTCAAATTACGGTTACTGTTAATAATTGTTCTCAACCAACTGCTTCATTTACTGTAAGCTCTCTTTCTACCTGCGTTGGAAGTAGCATCACATTTACCGACAACAGCACTGGTTCAGGAATTACCAATTGGAATTGGACTTTTCCTGGTGGATTGCCAGCAACTGCCAACACGCAAGGCCCTCATGTTGTTAGCTTTTCTGCTACAGGAACATATAACATTAACTTACAAATTACCGATGCAAATGGTATTGACGATACTACCATTACAATTACTGTTAATCCATTACCAACCATAACTGCAAGTGCATCAGCTACTACAATTTGTGCGGGAGACCCAGTTACACTTACTGGTGGCGGAGGTGTTTCTTACACTTGGGATAATGGTGTAACAAATGGAGTTTCTTTTAACCCAACAACAACAACTAATTATACTGTTACAGGAACAGATGCAAATGGATGTCAAAATACGGCTCAAATAAGTGTTACAGTTAACAACTGTACCTTGCCAACAGCTTCATTCACCGCTTCATCATTAACTATTTGTGAAGGAGATTCTATTGTTTTCACAGACAACAGTTCTAGCTCTTTTACAATTACCGCTTGGTCATGGACTTTCCCTGGAGGAAATCCTGCAACAGCAAACACGCAAGGTCCACACACTGTTGTTTTTTCAACAGCAGGAACGTATAACATCAACTTGCAAGTAACCGATGCCAATGGTTCTAAAGATACTACCATAACTATTTCTGTAACAGCTTGTGCTATTCCTATTGCAGGAATTGGAATGGACGTAACAAACGGAAAAATATGCAAAAATAGTTGTATAGACTTTTCTTATACGGGAACAGGAGGCACTCCTACTTCCTACAGTTGGACGTTTGAAGAAGGAACGCCTTCCTCATCATCAGCTCAAAACCCAGGCTTAGTATGCTGGGGCGATACAACTGGTCGATTTATTGTTACTCTCGAAGTCTCTAATGCAAATGGAACTACTTCCATAACGGATACGGTTACCGTGAGCGAATCTCCTGTGTTAGTTTCAACACGCGACACATTATTAATTATTGGAAATAATGTTAGTTTAACTTCTCAAGCAACTGATAGCTCTGGAAATCCAATTACTGGAGGTTCATATTTGTGGAGTCCTTCAACTGATTTATCATGCGTTCTTTGTCAAACAACAACAGTTATTCAACCATTAGATGATGGAACTTATATTGTAACCTATACAGCCGAAAATGGTTGCGTGGTTAATGATACTATTCGTGTGATTATTGATATGCAACTAAACATTGGTGTACCTAGTGCTTTCACTCCCAATGGAGATGGTAAAAATGATTTCTTAGTAGTTAGAGGTCAGTTGGTTATTGAATCCTTAAGTTTTTCTGTGTATAACCGATACGGACAAGAAGTATTTTCTACAACTGACAAAACAAAAGGTTGGGATGGCACACATAACGGAAAGGAATTAAACCCTGGTGTTTTTGTTTATACTGTTAATGCTACCATGATAGATGGAAGTCGCCAACAATTAAAAGGAAATGTTACTTTAATCAAATAATTACTGTCAAAAAAATAAATTAGAAAAACGATGAAAAAACAACTCTTTATATTAGGTTTTGGGGTACTAATCAGTAGCAGTATTGCTCTTGCTCAACAAGACGTTCATTTTTCACAATTCTATGCTTCTCCAATGACTATTAACCCAGCTAGTGCTGGTGCTTTTAATGGCGATTTAAGAGGTAGCTTGCTTTATAGAAACCAATGGAGTTCGGTGAGCGAACCATTTACAACAATAGCAGCTTCGGTTGATATGCCCGTGTTAAAAAAGATGAAAGTAGGAATGTTTGGTTTAGGGCTTAATTTTTTTAAAGATGATGCTGGAGATTCTCAATTTTCAACTACAAAATTTAGTTTAGCCTTAGCTTATCATTTAGATTTAAGTGGAGGAAAAGGCAAACATTTCATTTCTGTTGGTTTTCAGGGAGGAAGTATTCAACGCTCAATAGGCTTTGGAAATTTAACTTTTAACGACCAATGGAATGGTGTTGATTTTGACCAAAACATAACTACCGCAGACCAATTTGGTGGTTCAAGTGTTTCAGCATTGGATGTCGCAGCAGGAATCCATTGGTTTTATGCTCCAACAGATTTTTCAAGGTATTTTGGTGGAATTTCTATGTATCATCTAAACTCTCCTAATGTTGCTTTTAATGATGAAGAAAGTGCCTTACTAAAAAAATATACATTTCATTTTGGTGCAGAAATAGGCAAAGGCTCTACAACAGCAACAGTAACTAATTCGGGGTTTTCTGTATTGCCCAACATCATTTATAGTGTTCAAGGAGCAAATCGTTATTTTAATTTGGGTGCAGAAGCAAAAATTAGACTAAAAGACAATTCAAAATTCACTAACTTCCATAATGAAATGTCTATTGCTATTGGTCCGTACTTACGTTTTGGTGATGCGGCTTATATTGTTACCCGATTTAGTTGGCAAGGCATTTCATTGGGTGTTAGTTACGACATTAACCTATCCGATTTATCGGACGCAACTAATGGAAATGGTGGGTTTGAACTGTTGTTAGGTTATTTTGGAAATTTCGGGGCAAATCCATCAAGAGGGCATAGTGTAAGGTTTAAATAAGGAATTAAATTAGGCGTTTCAAATGTTACAAACTTTTTTCTTTACGAACTTTATTTAAAAACACCTTAATAATTGGTATTGCTATAAGCAATAATCCAATAAACAAAGCTATTCCAAAAAACAAAAACACAACAATTATGGGTTGAATTGAATCTTGCATTTGGCTAAAAGAAGTTGTTTTATCTCCTAAAAACATCCACTTGCTTTTTTCCACACCTCCCAACATTAACATGGTTAGAAAACCAACTAACGAACTATTAAACAACCAATAACCTATTTTCATAATCTTAGCATTGGTTTCTATTATTGCTGCATTTTCCTTAAATGCAATAAACATTGCAGATGCTAATAAAATTGACGTATTAATCCCTATTGTTGTGCCCATGGAATGAGCTACCGTAATATGAGTTCCATGGGTAAATAAATTAATATAAGGAATAGAAATAAGCAACGCAATAAATAAATTTACAAACACCCAAAAATCTGTAGCTAACAAAAATTTATAGGCAAAATTTCCTTTTATTTTATCTTGTTGATTCAAGGATTTTTTCCAAGAAATAATTATACTAAGAAAAATTATCCATTCCGACATACTCATTGCGTAGGCAACAATTCTTATCCATGGTTGGGTAGGGATAAAATAGGTGTGATGAGCCCAGCCAAACATAAGGTTAGATAATCCCAAAAAATAAAAGAAGAATGCTACTTTTCCTCTACCAACGGTATTTTCGTTTTTTATTTTTGACATTAAAAAAATGGCAGTCCCATAAATAAGCATGTTCCATGAACCAACAAAAGAACCGTAAGATTTCCATTGAACCGTAATGTCTCGAATAAAATTTTCTCGAACAGAAGGTATCAACCAAAGATGTGCTTCCGAAAAATGATAAATCATAAAAACAATTCCAGTACCCCACATCCATAAATAAACAGGCCAATTTTGTATTTTACCAACCAATGTTTTAAAATAATTAATAGCGAACAATATCCATGCAATCAAAATAGGAAGTGAAATTATAGGATGATAAGTAAGGTACTCTCTGCCGCCCATTTTACCAAATAAAAATGAATAATAAATTGCTAAAGAGCATATTAACAATGTGCTAAATTGAATGGTCATCAATTTTTTTGAATACAATTGTACGTTCAATACTTTTGAAATATAATAATAAATGCCCCCTGTTGCTGATAATATTATCCAGCCTATTACTGTAGAAACGTGAAATTCACGCAATCGATTAAAAGCAAGTGTTTCTTTTAAAAACTCAGGGTAGATGTATTGAAGTGTGATTAAAACTCCAAAAAAAGCACCCAAAAGCAATGCTGATAGTCCAAGCAAAAGAAATAAAAAAGGGATTTTTTGATTCATTTATTTTTTATATTTTATACTTACCCAACCAAAATTATGTGTTGCTTCATAAATGGGATAATGACCAGTTTCATCAACCGCTTCTAAAAATGCAACCAATGCTTCCTTTTCTTCTTCCGAAAAATTGAATTGAGGCATTGTTTTCACACCACTATTTAAAAATGCCTTTACATACATAGATCCTTTTCCTTCTGCGGAAATAACATTTGTTAAATCTGGACCTAAATACCCTCCTAATCCATAAAATTGATGACACGCTGTGCAATTATTGTCTTGATAAATTTTTTCACCACGAATGGCGATTTCACTCATTTTTTGAGCTTCAATTGGAGGTGTTTGAGTGTAAATAAAAAAATTATAGCCTAAAAAAACAATGACAATAATTGCCATTACGGTTCTATTTTTGTGAGCTAATTTTTTAGTAATTTCCATTTTGACAAAAATAAATAATAATCTTGTAAGAAAACAATGAAGTTCATATTCTA
>PHDR01000162.1 GCA_002841035.1 Bacteroidetes bacterium HGW-Bacteroidetes-12
GCAATACAAATAGATGCTAAACAACAATATTGGGTAGGTACTAAGGAAGGGATTAGTGTATTTAAAAAGGAAAATAATCAATTAAAAATAATTCAAAAATACAACGAGAAAAATGGATTGCTTTATAAAGATGTTCGATTGATTAAAAAAGATAAAAACAACACACTATGGATAGGTACTTGGGGAGGAGGGGTAGTACAGTTTAATTCTAAATCGAACAGATTTGAAATTAATTATCGTATCAATTCATTTATGAGTCAGCCATTGATTACTGCATTGGAAGTAGATAAATCGAATAATTTATGGATAGGAACTACAGACGGATTGGTGTATTATGAAATAAACAATCAGTTGGCTGATAGACTCACTCAATCCCATGGATTGGCAGGAAACGATATTTCTTGCCTTTTTTCTGATGCTAACAATGTATTATGGGTAGGTTCGAAAGGTAAAGGGTTAACAAAAATAGAAGGAGCATCTATTCAAAAAATTAAATTAGAAAAAAATGTTACTCCTATTTCTATTGTGCAGGATCAACAAGGGAATTTATGGATGGGAACTGAAGGAAAAGGCGTTTTAGTTTTTGATGGCAAAAAAATTATTAAGGAATATACGGTTTCAGATGGTTTATTATCCGATTATGTTTCACTATTGGTGATTGATAATGAAAATAATACTTGGGTAGGAACAAATAAAGGGATGAATAAAATTGATGTTTCAACGAATAAAATTTATACTTATACTGATAAAATGGGTTATAAAGGAATTGAGTCAAAGCACAATGCCACCTTTAAGGATGTAGATGGAAATTTATGGTTTGGAACAATCGCAGGGTTAATTCAACTTAATATTAATGAAGAAAATAAAAATGATTTAGAGCCAATTACCCAAATCACACAATTTTTGGTAAATCTTGAGGAAAGAAAAATGTTACCTAACTTGGAACTTAATTATAGAGAGAAATCGATAGTTTTTCACTATAAAAGTATTTGTTTTACTAATCCTGAAGCCATACGCTACAAAATAATGTTGGAAGGAATAGATGAAGATTGGCGACCAGCAACCAAACAAACATTTGTAACTTACTCGCCATTGCCTCCAGGAAAATATACCTTTAAAGTAATTGCCTCTAATAATAACGGAGTTTGGAACACTACACCAACAACCTATAGTTTTGTAATTACGCCTCCATTTTGGCAACAATGGTGGTTTATTGCTTTATGTGTGGCTATATTTGTTATTGGTATAGCTGTGATAATAAAATTTAGAGAAAAAGCACTGATTAATGAAAAGCAAGTACTAGAAGAAAAAGTGAAAGAACGAACTGCCGAGGTAGTTCAAAAGAGTGAAGAGATCGAGTTAAAGAACAAAGACATAATTGATAGTATTAATTATGCCAAACGAATTCAGGATGCTATTTTGCCTTCAGAAGTAGATTTTACTCAATCCTTAAAAAATACTTTTGTGATGTTTATCCCTAAGGATATTGTGAGTGGAGATTTTTATTGGATGCAAATCCTCCCCGCCTCCCCTGAAGGAGGAATAAAGAAAACAATAGGACATCCCCCTTCGGGGGAGTTAGGGGGAGCTATTGTTTTCTTTGCAGCCGCAGACTGTACAGGACATGGAGTTCCAGGAGCTTTTATGAGCATAATAGGACACAATTTATTGGATAAAATTGTGGGGGAATATAACATTACTAATCCTGCTGAAATTTTAAATCAATTAAATAAAGGAGTTTCTGAAACACTTCGTCAGAGTGCTGAACAAACTAACATTAAAGATGGAATGGATATTTCACTTTGTGTTTTTAATACACAAACCAAGGTGTTGGAATTTGCTGGAGCTTATAATCCCTTATATATTGTTTCTGAACAAAATATTGAAGGGGCTGAGGTTAATATGGAAAGTGAAAACGGATTGAAACTCTATGAAATTAAAGCCGATAGATTTCCCATAGGAAGTTACACAGATGAAGTGAAATATTTTACGAACCACACTTTTAAACTACAAAAAGGAGATACGGTATATTTATTTTCAGATGGTTTTGCCGATCAATTTGGCGGTCCAGATGGAAAAAAGTTCCGCTATAAACAATTTAAAGAGTTATTACTAAAAATTAATCCACAACCAATGGAAACACAAAAAATAGAGTTGCAAAAAGCATTTACCTATTGGAAAGGAAATCTTGAGCAAATTGACGATGTAATTATTATTGGAAGTAGAGTGGAGTAATGATTAGAAATTAATGAACATAGAAGATTACAGAATATATTGCCTATCAAAAAAAGGTGTAACAGAAAGTTTTCCTTTTGATAAAAGCACATTGGTTTTTAAAGTAATGGGGAAAATGTTTGCATTGGCAGATGTCGATAATTTTGAATCCATAAACCTAAAATGCGACCCCGAAAAAGCGGTTGAATTAAGAGAACAATTTATGGGCGTTTTACCTGGTTATCACATGAACAAACAACACTGGAATACTGTTTTGGTTGATGCTGATGTAAGCGAGAAAATGATTTTTCAATTAATTGATGATTCTTATGTCCTTATTGTAAAATCGCTAACTAAAAAATTACAAAACGAATTATTAAACTTGGAATAGTTAACCTTTAATAGTTTCAATTCGTGGATTAATGATAATTTTGCATAAAATAATATTTTTATGTCAGTAATCAGAATCACCAAAGAATTTAAGTTTGAAATGGCTCATGCCTTATTAGGTTATGATGGACCTTGCAAAAATATCCACGGACATTCTTATAAGTTAAACGTAACAGTGAGGGGGAAAATAAAAAATGGCACTTCAGATTCTGATGAGGGAATGGTTATTGATTTTGGCATTATCAAAAAAATTGTAAATGATTTAATCGTTCATAAATATGATCATGCATTGGTTTTGAATGAAAAAATGGATATTGATTTTGCACAGTTTGATTTTATGCCAAAATTAATCACACTTCCATTTCAACCTACTTGCGAAAATTTGTTGATTCACTACGCAGATTTAATTAAACCTCAATTACCCTCTAGCCTTACCCTACATAGTTTGTTTTTACGAGAAACACCAACTTCTTATGCAGAATGGTTTGCAAATGATAATTAAAAAAACAACCAATTTGCTTAGAAATACAATACCTATTAAACTCAGCTCGGAATAATGATAAAGATTACATAAGTGATTTAAAAAAAAACGATATCAAAAAGGGTGAAACAAGCTGTTTTCCACTCAATGAACAAACAAAAGAAAGGTAAAAAATAAGTGCTAAAAGAAAAAACACATTCATTTATAAAAAAGCTTCAGACTCATTGAAAGCTTTGTTAAGTAGCGAGAGAGAGATTTGAACTCTCGACCTCCGGGTTATGAATCCGGCGCTCTAACCAACTGAGCTACCTCGCCAATAATTGGCTGCAAATATAATGCTTTTGTTTTTTTAGAAGCCATTAAAAATATTTTTTTTCAAAAATATTTTTTTTAGTTATTATTATTTTTTTCTTATCTTGCGAGTTAGTTTAATAATAGATGGAAAATATGGCAGTGAAAACACAATTTGAATTAGAATTTATCATTAATTCCTCTCCCAAATTATTGTATAATTATATCACAACCCCTAGTGCTATGTCCGAATGGTTTGCTGATGATGTAGATTTTAAAGAGGGTATTTATACATTTCATTGGGATGGCTCTCATGAAAAAGCAAAAGTTTTATCTAAAGTGCCTGGTAAATCTATTAAATTTAGATGGTTGGAAAATGATGATGAAGAATCTTTTGTAGAATTACGAATAGAAATTGATGAATTAACTAAGGACTTAGCATTAATAATTGTTGATTTTGCTGATGAAGATGAAGTGGAAGAAGCAAAAATGTTGTGGGAAAGCCAAATTGATGATTTACATTCAATCATTGGAGTTTAATTATTGATTAGCTTCAATACTAAGCACTATTCGTTCAATCATTTCATCTTCTTCGTTGTTTTTTGGGTCGTATCTGGTTTTTAAATCGCCATCATAAATTTTGGCAACACCTTGGTAAATAAAAGCCTTAAAACCACCACGCATTTCCTTAATAATTTCATAGGTCGATTCTCCTGTCTCTCTATCTATTAATTTTGTTAATATCCGACCCTGTGTAACTGTCATTTTTTTAATTACATCCGTAAATTCCTCTTTGAGTTGTTGTTCACGCTCCTTTAACAATTTTCTTCGTTGTTTTTTCGATTTCACTTTCAACAATTCCTCGTTGTATGTATTAAGTTTAGTTGCAGCAACCTTGGCGTAAGGATAAACTTTTTTAACGTGATATTGTAATCGTCTAAATTTCTTATCTTTTTCAATATCGCCATAAGGCAAAAGTTCAACCACTTTAAAATCGTTCAAATTGAAAAGATATGTTGTATCACCATTAAGAATAAGCACTTGCACAACCTGGCCCTTGTATAATTGATTCTCTAAAACTTGAAAGTTATTGTCCGTAAGTTTGTTTGTATCTTTAGGATTTGCCTGAACTTGTTTTGCAACTCTTCTTAAGGAGTCATTTTTCAAAACATTAATTAAACTATCTTTTTTAGCCTCTTTTTTGTTTTGAGCAAACAAACCTATATTAAAGCTTAACAGAATAAAAATGAATATTATATGTTTAAATCTATTCAAATCGTATAATTTTGAAAAATTAAAAGTACCAAATAAAGTTTAACTGAAATAAATGAAGCAAGAAATAGTTGCACTATTAGAAGAAAAATATGTTCAATACAATCAATTTCAATTTATTGAATCAGACCCAATATCCATACCACATTTGTTTAACAAAAAAGAAGACATCGAAATTGCTGGATTTCTGTCGGCAACAATTGCTTGGGGGCAGCGAAAAACCATTATTTCCAATGCAAAGAAGATGGTTGAGTTAATGGATATGCAACCCTATGATTTTGTGATGAATCATAAATTAGCAGATTTAAACCGGTTTAAGCATTTTAAACATAGAACTTTTAATTCAGAAGATTTAAGCTATTTTATTTTAGCACTTCAACATATTTATAAAAATTATAACGGATTGGAAACGGTTTTTGCTTTACATTCAGCAGACATGAAAATGGCAATACATCATTTTAAAGCAATATTTTTTGAGCTTTCTCATCCACAAAGAACGCAGAAACATCTTGCCGATCCCTATAAAAATTCAGCAGCAAAGCGTATTAATATGTTTCTGCGTTGGATGGTTAGAAAGGATAAAATGGGAGTAGATTTTGGTATTTGGAAAAGTATTTCTCCAGCACAGTTGATGTGTCCGTTAGATGTTCATTCTGGTAATGTAGCAAGAAAACTCGGCTTGCTCACTCGCAAACAAAATGATTGGAAGGCAGTTGAAGAACTTACCGAAAAATTAAGGATGTTTGATGATGCAGACCCAGTAAAATACGATTTTAGTTTATTTGGCTTGGGTGTTTTTGAAGGGTTTTAATCAACAATAATTACTAAATATTTAGATGCAGCCCAAAATTCTTTAGTATCTTTAATAACTAATTTATCTGGAGACAATTCATAGGAACTTGTTGGATGTGTAGTTACAATGCTTGCCTTTTTTGAAACAATATCAATTTGATTAACAAGTGAAATGTCAATTTTAGTAAAATATTTTTTATTAAAATCGTCAGCTAATTTTTTAGATTTCCTTATTCCTATAAAACCACCTTCTTTGGTAATAACTCCTTGTTCTAATAACTCTTTGGAAGTACCAAAACAGTAAAAAGCAGTATTTAATTCATCTTCTTTGTTACTTAATTCTTCTAATCGATTATTGTATTCGTCAAATAAAACTTTAATTTGTTCATTGGCTTGAGCTAATCGAATTTGTAAATCTGCAATTTGAGCATCTTTTTCTTGCACTTGATTTGCTAACCGTTCAATCATTTTTTCCAATTCAGCTACTTTTAAATTTGATTTTTTTAGTTTACTGTAAAGCGAAGCCATTTTTTGTTTATTGTCTTGCAATAGGTTGTCTATTAGAGTTATATCTTCAATGATTTGATCTTTCATTGTAGGAGTAATTTCATTTCCTTTGTTAAAACGAGTAGTAATTATTTTTTCACGCTCTTTAATTTGAGAAAGATTGTCTTCAATATCATTTAATGACACAATAAATTCTAAAATTTCATCTTCTTTTCCACCAAGTTCATTAAATGCAGTTAAACTATCTTGTTGTAATTCTGAAATACGATTTTCATATTCTTCATTTTTACATGAAAAAAGAGTGGTAATTAAAGCTAATAAAACAAAAATGGTAATTTTCATAGTTAATATAGTTAGATTCGATTTTATAATTAGAGTTTGTCCATAAAGTCAAGAGTTTGATTCAGAATGTCCGAGTTTGATTGAGAATAACGAAAAAATCGGACATTATGGACAAACTCTAAATACAAAATAAAGAAATATTTTTATTGAAAAATAGAATTGTTAACAACTAAAAGAGAAAGAATAGCAAAATTAATATAAAAGAAGAAATTTTGAAAAAAAAATTAAATGGAAGAGTTATTAAAAATATACGGTAAAGTAAATCAGTTTGGAAAGGAAAACGGATTACAATTAACA
>PHDR01000163.1 GCA_002841035.1 Bacteroidetes bacterium HGW-Bacteroidetes-12
TCTTTTAAAGTTTCTAACTTTGAAAATCAAAAATATTAGAAATTAATCCTAAAAAACATATCATGTCAAACGCATTTTTTAACGTACCAATAGCTAAAAACGAACCTGTTTTAGCTTATTCAACTTCATCAAAAGAAAAAGAAGAGCTATTAAAAGTTTATAAAGACTTGAAAAATAAAACAATAGATATTCCTATGATAATTGGTGGAAAAGAAGTTACTTCTTCTGAGCAAGTAACCATGCATCCTCCACACGACACCAAACATTTGCTTGGCTCTTTTCACAAAGGAAATGCTACACACGTTCAACAAGCTATTGATGCCGCATTGGAAGCTAGAAAAATTTGGGCAAACACACCTTGGCAAGATAGAGCCGCTATTTTTTTAAAAGCTGCTGATTTATTAGCTGGTCCTTATCGGGCTAAATTAAATGCTGCAACCATGCTTTGCCAAAGTAAAAATGCTTTTCAGGCTGAAATTGATGCCGCTTGCGAATTAATTGATTTCTTTAGATTCAATGTACAATACATGACTGATATTTACAAACAACAACCAGAATCTCTACCTGGTGTTTGGAATAGAATGGAATACCGTCCTTTAGAAGGTTTTGTATTAGCAATCACTCCTTTTAATTTCACATCAATTTGTGCTAATTTGTGTGCTGCTCCTGCCTTAATGGGCAATGTTGTGGTATGGAAACCAGCAAATTCTCAAATTTATTCTGCCCATGTTATTATGCAATTATTTAAAGATGCTGGTTTGCCTGATGGCGTAATTAACATTGTTTATGCTAGTGGTCCTGTTATTGGTGATGTTGTTTTCAAGCACCCTGATTTTGCTGGATTACACTTTACTGGCTCAACGGGTGTTTTCAAAGACCTTTGGAAAACCATTGCCAACAATATTGATAATTACAAATCATACCCAAGAATAGTTGGCGAAACTGGTGGAAAAGACTTTATTATGGCTCACAAATCGGCTGATGCAAAAGAAGTTGCTACATCAATTTCTAGAGGTGCTTTTGAATATCAAGGACAAAAATGTTCTGCTGCTTCAAGAGCATATATTCCATCAAATATTTCAGAAGAAGTGTTGCGTTTAGTTACCGCAGATTTAGCTTCTTTTAAAATGGGTTCTCCAGAAGATTTTAGCAACTTTATTAATGCAGTTATCGATGAAAAAAGTTTTGATAAAATCGCTTCATTTATTGATTATACAAAAACCAGAGAGGATGCAAAAATTATCTGTGGAGGAACGTACGATAAATCTGTTGGCTATTTTATTGAACCAACTGTAGTTGTTACTACAAACCCTCATTTCAGAACCTTATGTGAAGAAATTTTTGGTCCTTTCATGACTATTTATGTGTATAATGAAAATGAATACGAAGAAACATTAAAATTATTAGACTCAACTTCTGAATACGCACTTACTGGAGCTATTTTTTCTAGAGATAGGTATGCCATAAACACCGCAACCAAACTCTTAGAAAACGCAGCAGGAAATTTCTATATTAATGACAAACCAACAGGAGCAGTTGTTGGTCAACAGCCTTTTGGTGGAGCTCGTGCTTCTGGAACAAACGATAAAGCTGGTTCTTTTCTTAACCTAATTAGATGGGCTAGTCCTCGTTCTATCAAAGAAACTTTTGTTCCTGCTACGGATTACAGGTATCCGTTTTTAGGCTAACAAAAACCAATTTTAAACCTAACAAGTTTGACAAACTTGTTAGGTTTTTCAAGAAATTACAAACAATTCAATGCTATCGGAGTTAAGTTTAACTTTTTTATTACTATAAAGAAGTCCTAGTGCTTTTTTAAATGCTTTTTTACTTACTTGAAAAGCACTATAAATTTCTTCTGGCGAGCTTTTGTCTGTAAGCTCAAGTTTACCTTTATTTTTTAGCAACTGTTCATAAATTTTGTTGGCTAACTCTTCTAAACTTGGTAATTTCACACTGTTCAAGGTAATGTCTAATTTATTATCGGGTCTAATTTTTTGAACAAATCCTTTTAATTTATCGCCAATACGAATAGGCTTAAAAATTTCATTTCTGAAAAGCATTCCGATGTTTCTATTATCTACAATAACTTTAAAGCCTAAATCTGTTTCTTGATAAACCAATAAGTTAACTTCATCTCCTTGAACAACGCTAATTGAATTTCTTTTAATAAATTTTTCAACTTTCGTAGAACCCACCATCCTGTTCGATAGTTCATCTTTATATAAATACACTAAATAGGTTCTCCCAACTTCTATCTTGTGAAATTGTTCAGAAAAAGGAACTAACAAATCTTTTTCAACTCCCCATTCAAAAAAAGCACCAATTGGAGTAACGTCAACCGCTTTTAAGAACGCACATTGATTAATAAATAATTTAGGTGTAAGTGTTGTTGCTATTGGTCGGTCTTCCGAATCTGTATAGATAAATACTTCTATTTTATCTCCCATTTCGGCATCAACAGGCACATATTTATGTGGAAGTAAAATTTCATTTTCTTCATCTGTGATTAAATATACTCCTTGAGGAGTAGTTTTTAAAAATTCTAGTTCTATAATTTGTCCTATTTCTTTCATATTATTTTTATAAATCAACCGCAACAAGTGTATCGTAAGAAACACCATAGCCTCCCCAAATACCTAAACCGCCTTCAATATTGGTTAAAATTGTTGCGGGAGAAGCAAACGGATTTCCGTTATTGAAAGCCGCTATTTCAAAGGTGTTCCAAAAATTAAAATGCCGCTGATCTATGGTGGTAAATTTAATGATAATTGTATCGCCTTGTGCATAATATTCTGATGTTTCTGCCAAATCATCTGCAGCCGTAGAGTTTGGTTCTTGCCCTCTTTGTAAAAATCCTTGAAATGTTAAATTATTGATGAACTGGTCATCAAACACAGACCCAAAAACGGGTATAAAACGGTTGTCTTTTCCTTTGCGTTGTGTAAAAACTCGATAAGCGTTTCCTAGTTGTGGAGGATCTGTTAGTTCAAACCAAACATAACCGAAATCAGTAAAACCAGGTGCATCTTTGTACCAAAACTTATTGGGTAAAACTAATTGTGGAATTTTTGTGGTTGAGGTAATAATTTTATTTTCGGCTTGAATGTTTAATGTGTATGTTTTTCCTACTTCCCCAAAAATGCTAGGATTGAGCGTGGTGTATAAACAAAAACCAAAACTTTGCAAATTGGCTAACGAAACACCTATTAATTCGGCAATTGCAGGAAGTAGTGAGTCAGGTAAATTACTTGTACATATTTCTTGTAGTTGAACAGAATTTGTTCCGTTAGAAACGGTAACAATAGCATCTTTTACAAACAAACTTTGTAGCGAATTCAAATCTGTTGGAGCAAAAAAGGGAGTTGTTTTAGTTAAAATTACTAAAGGTGGTTGATTTTGTTCAATTTTTCCTTCTACAACTAATTTAATTTCATCTTCGGGTAAATTTATGTCTATCTCTTTTTCGCAAGAAGTTAAAACTGCTGATAGTATTGATAAGTAATATATAATTTTTTTCATAATTTTTAAAATTTAAAATTCCAAGCCACCGCAGGTATTATCCCAAATAGAGAAACTTGTTTTGCTTGTAAATCGAGTGAGCCATCAAAAACATTACCTTCGTTTGCAAAATAAATAAAATAAGGGTTTTTTCGGTTGTATAAGTTGTAAATAGAAAAATTCCAGCTCGATTGAAATTTCTTATTTTCTTTTCCTTTGAGTGTTAATGCAACATCCAATCGATGAAAAGCATCCATTCTAAACGCATTTCTATCGCCATATTCGTTTACTACTTGCCCTTCTATTATAAATCGAGAAACGGGCAACGTGAGTGCGTTGCCTGTTGCATAAACCCAAGTTCCTCCAAGCACTAGCCTTTTTGAAATGTCATAATTAAAAACTACAGAGGCATCATGTCTTCTATCATAACGTGCAAAAAATGTTTTTCCTTCATTAATTTCATCAAATTGTCGTTTTGTCCAAGCTAAGGTGTAACCTATCCAACCATTAAACTTTCCTACTCGTTTTTTTATGAAAAACTCTGCTCCATACGACCAGCCTTTGCCAAAAGTAAGGCTATTATCTACATTATTTCCGCTGTTGTCTTGTGGCAATGCTCCGTCTTTATATTCAATTTGGTTTTTCATTTCTTTATAATAAATTTCAACCGATGATTCCCATTTATTTTTTGCTAAATTTTTAAAATATCCCAACACATATTGGGTTGAAAACTGAGGTTTGGTAACATCTGTGCTGGGCAACCAAGCATCGGTAGGTAAAGAAACGGAGGCTAAAGAAGCCAAGTGAATGTATTGGTAGTTTTGCGAAAATGATGCTTTAACCGAAGAGGAACTATTAAATTGATAACGTGTTGTTATTCTGGGTTCTAACCCTTGATAATATTTAACGGTTTCTCCTTTATCATAAACAATGGTATCAATAGGATTTCCTAATTCATCATTATTGAAGCGTTTAAATGGACCTATATGCTGATAACCTGTGTAGCGAAGCCCTGCGTGAAGCTTAAATTTTTCGGAAATATCCCAATCGTCCGAAACGTATAAGGCAACTTCATTGGCATAATTAATTATTACTTCTCCTGTGTTAAACTCAACATCATCTGAGTTTACTTCGGCATTATTTGGTGTAAATTTATGAAAAGTATAAGCAGCTCCAAATTTTATGTTATGCAAAATATTGGGCAAATAATTAAAATCGGCTTTTAGGTTCCAATCTGTAATTCCAGAAAAGAGCCTAAACCCAAATTGTTCTTGTTTGGCAATTACTTCAAACGAATAATTGGTAAAAGCGGCTGTGAAATCGGCAAAAAGTTTTTCGTTGTAAATATGATTCCAACGCAAGGAAGCGATAGCATTTCCCCAAGGTGTTTCTAGTTCAAAGCCATCATCTGAATTTTTAAAAACAAACACATCTCTACCAAAATAACCGCTTAATGAGATTTTGTCTTTGCTCGAAATTTTATAATTTATTTTTCCATTCAAATCATAAAAGTAGTAGTTACTTCCTTTAAATGCAGATGAATCGCTAACAAAAGGCTGAGCCAAATCGCCTGCATAGGTTCTTCGGGCGGAAAAAATAAACGAAGCAGTGTCTTTTTTTATTGGTCCTTGAACGGTTAATCGAGAGGATATAACACCTATTCCGCCATCTACTTTGTATTTCTTATAATCTCCATCGTTCATAGAAATATCTAATACGGAGGATAATCTGCCTCCAAATTCGGCTGGCATTGCTCCTTTATAAAGTTTTACATCATTAATTGCATCAGCATTAAATACCGAAAAGAACCCAAACAAATGAGAAGCATTGTAAACTGTTGCTCCATCTAACAATACTAAATTTTGATCGGGACCTCCTCCCCTAACATAAAAACCCGAATTACCCTCTCCAGCAGTTTGAACACCTGGTAGCAACTGAATGGTTTTTAAAATATCAATTTCGCCAAAAATAGCTGGTAGGGTTTTTACCTTTTCCATTTCTAGTTTAACCGAACTCATTTCGGCTTCTGTGGTGTTTATGTTTTCTTTTTCACCAACTATTTCAAAGGCTTCTTTAGTGATTGCTGTTGGCTCTATCTTTTCGTTTATTTTGATGTTTTTATTGAGTTCAACGGGAATTTCTATTTCCTTATACCCAATGTAAGAAATAACTAATGTGTATGTTCCTTTTGGCAATGTGATAGAAAAAAATCCTTTCTCGTTGGTGGATGTTCCTTGTAAAGTTTCTTTAACGTAAACAGTTGTTCCAACGGCAATTTCGTTGGTAGTAGCATCTTTTATTGTGCCACTTATTGTATAATTTTGAGCAACAACAAAGTCAACATTTAGGACAAACACTGTAATCATTAAAGAAATAAGCCAAAATTGTTTCATCTGAATTTTCTATAAGGCTACAAATTTATCTAAATAACTTGGTGTATCTCTAACAATTATATGTTTAATTTTTGTTAAATTTGTCAGATGGTTTCACATTCTTTAGAAGAATGTCAATTTAAATACAATCTGTTATTTTAAACGCCTGATTACATAATCTTAAAAAAAACAATCATGAATAATAACCATTTACTGTTTAATAAAAAGATAATTTTTTTAATTCTACCCATTTTACTTGGATTTTTTAATTGTTATTCGCAGCCCTATGAGTCCATTTTTGGTACTTCTTACACATCTTGGTCAATTCAAATTGAAGGAATAGATCATGGAGATACTGATTCACTAACAACTGTTTATGACACTACTTTTAATAGTTTCAATTACAAATACATACAGAATAGTTATTACATTGGTATTAGTGGTTTTCTTCGTGAAGATACACTTCTTGGTAAAGCATGGTTTTATGACCCTTTAAGTGCAACAGAAGAATTGATTATGGATTTAAGCCTAAATGTTGGAGATACTTTTTATCTAAATAGTTATAATAATACAGTTGTAGATTCTGTATATTATTTAAACGGCAAAAAACACATTCAATTCGATAAAATAGTTTTTGCTTATAGTAATACTATTATAGCTTTTAAACCATTTACTTTCATCGAA
>PHDR01000164.1 GCA_002841035.1 Bacteroidetes bacterium HGW-Bacteroidetes-12
ACGGAACAAAAAAATAAATGAACACAAAAAACATCAAAGATGTTTTTAATTTGTGATAATTAGTGAAATTTGAACTTAATTTGTGTTATGATTAAATACAATAGTGTATTTTCTGCAAAATATTGATGTTAATTAATGAACTACCCCGAAACTCTCGATTATCTTTTTGGTCAGCTGCCCATGTACCAACGTATTGGAAATGAGGCATATAAAGCTAATCTTGACAATACGTATCGTTTAAGCGAGTTATTACATCATCCTGAAAAACGATTCAAGTCTGTTCATATTGCTGGAACGAATGGCAAGGGCTCAACTTCGCACATGTTGGCATCTATTTTACAAGAAGCAGGTTATAAAGTTGGGCTTTACACTTCTCCTCATTTAAAAGATTTTAGAGAACGTATAAAAATTAACGGAGAAATGATTTCAGAAAGTGAAGTGATTGATTTTGTTGAAAAGTACAAAAATGACTTTGAAAAAATTCAGCTTTCTTTTTTTGAATGGACGGTGGGCTTAGCTTTTCATTATTTTGCTAACCAAAAAGTGGATATTGCCATTGTTGAAACTGGTTTGGGTGGCAGACTCGATTCTACCAATATAGTTACTCCAGAAGTGGCTGTAATCACGAATATTAGCATGGATCATACGCAGTTTTTGGGAGATACCTTAGCGAAAATTGCAGCTGAAAAAGCAGGAATAATTAAATCAACTATTCCTGTAGTTATTGGTGAAACACAACCTGAAATAAAACACGTTTTTATTGAAAAGGCAAAACAATTGAACGCTCCCATACAGTTTGCAGATGAATTTTCAACGCAAGAATATGAAAGTGATTTAAAAGGCATTTATCAGCAAAAGAATAAAAAAACAGTAGTGGCGACTATTCAAATCCTTCAAAAATTAGGTTGGAAAATTGCAGCAAACCATATCAAAAAAGGCTTGCTAAATGTGGTTGAAAATACAGGCTTAATGGGAAGGTGGCAAGTATTAAATAACCAACCACTAACGGTTTGTGATACAGGACATAATGAAGCTGGAATAAAATTAATTTTAGCTCAATTAAGTAAGCAACAATTTGAAAAACTGCATGTTGTGTTGGGAGTGGTAAATGACAAAGACATTACCAATATCTTAGCATTATTACCCAACAATGCGATTTATTATTTTTGTCAGGCTAAAATACCAAGAGCGTTAGATGTACACACTTTAGCAGAAAAAGCAACTGCCATAGGTTTGTCAGGCACAACTTTCCCATCTGTTGAGGCAGCCTACAAAGCAGCTCAAAAAAATGCTACTACCAATGATATGATTTTTATCGGAGGAAGTACCTTTGTGGTTGCTGAGGTTGTTTAGTTTTTCAAAAACTTTCTCGTGTTTTTTGTTTAAAAATCTGTAAAAAATCTGTGTGAATTACTGTAGTCAGTGGCAAAGAAGAAAATAGGTGGCTGAGTAGTAACCTTATTTTTTTATACCCCAAAATACAAATCCTTAGTCCTGATTTTTAAACTTCACCATGGTTAAAATCGTTGCCAACGCTACTGTTTCACCTGTTTCGTCATACACATCAACCAAAAACTTAACAATTCCTTTTTTGATGTCGGTTTCGTCTTTTTTCTCTTGAGCAATTTTTTGTTTGGCTGTAAACCGAACACCAATGGTCATTCCTGGATAAACAGGTTTCACAAACCTACATTCATCTAGTCCATAATTTAACAATACAGGTCCTTTTTTGCCATCAACAAACAATCCTGCCGCTTTTGAAAGCACCCAATAACCATGAGCTACATTGCGTTCAAAGATGGTTCCTTCTAACGAGGTAGCATCAACATGAGCATAAAAATGATCGCCACTTACATTGGCAAAATTTACAATATCGGCATCTGTAACCGTATGTTTTCTAGTAATTACAGTCTCGCCAATTAAAATTTCTTCAAAATGCTTTTGAAAAACATGCTTGTCAAATTCGGTTTGTTCAGCACCATATTGATATTGGTTAGTAATGTTGGTAATCATGGTTGGAGAACCTTGAATGGCGGTACGTTGCATATAATGTAAAACGCCTCGTTTTCCACCCATTTCTTCTCCGCCACCCGCTCTTCCTGGTCCACCGTGAGTAAGCAATGGCATTGGTGAGCCGTGTCCAGTGCTTTCTTTGGCACAAGCAGCATTTAAAATTAAAATTCGTCCGTGCATGCAAGCGGCTCCTAGCACAAATTGTTTGGCTATTTTATCATCATTGGTAACAATAGAACAAACCAATGAGCCTTTACCCATGTTTGCTAATTCTATGGCTTCTTCTATAGATTTATAAGGAATTATGGTAGAAACTGGTCCGAATGCTTCAATGTTGTGGCAATCAGTATTTTTAAAAGGGTTTTCGTTCAAAAATAAAATGGGCGACATAAAAGCTCCTTTGTTTTTATCAGCTCCAACAACTTCATAAGTATCTAAATTTCCGAATACTATTTTTTGTGTTTTAGATAATTGTTCCACTTTTTCACGAACTTCTTTAACTTGTTCTAAACCTGCCAACGAGCCCATTCTAACACCATCAACAGCTGGGTCGCCAATGGTGGTTTGTGCTAAACGCTTTCCTAACGCAATTTGAACATCTTCTACCAACTTTTCAGGAACAATAATTCTACGAACTGCGGTACATTTTTGCCCTGCTTTCACGGTCATTTCTCGCTGCACTTCTTTTATAAACAAGTCAAATTCTTCTGTTCCTGGCACAGCGTCTTCTCCTAAAATACTAGCATTCAAAGAGTCGGCTTCCATATTGAAAGGAACAGCTTCTTCCAACAATCTTGGGTGAGCTTTTAGCATTTTACCAGTTGATGCTGAACCAGTGAAAGTAATTACATCTTGACTGGTTACGTGTTCTAAAATTCCATTAGCAGAACCGCAAATCAATTGCAATGCTCCTTCGGGCAATATGTTGGATGCAATAGTGTCTTTAACCATTGCTTCGGTTAAGAAAGAAGTTAAGGTGGCGGGTTTAACAATAGCAGGAACGCCCGCCATAAAGTTTACGGCTATTTTTTCTAACATTCCCCAAATTGGAAAATTAAACGCATTAATATGAATGGCTACTCCTTGTTTTGGTACCATAATGTGGTGCCCAATAAAAGTGCCTCCTTTAGATAGCGGAGCAGTTTCTCCATCTATGTAAAAAGGCTCATCAGGAAATTGCCTTCTTAGGCTGGCGTTGGCAAAAAGATTTCCTATTCCGCCTTCAATATCTATCCAACTATCAATTTTTGTGGCACCTGTTTTTGCACTAACGGCATAATATTTCGCTTTTAATGAAATTAGGTGCATTGCCAAAGCTTTTAACATCAAACCTCTTTCCTGAAAAGTCATTCTTCGGAGTGTTGGTCCACCAATTTTTCGGGCATATTCCATCATAGCACCAAAATCTAATCCTTCGCTTGATGCGGTTGCAATTTGTTCGCCAGTTATAGCATTAAATAAAGGTTTGTCTTTGCTTGTTCCTTCTGTCCATTTACCTTGAGCGTAGTTTTGTAGTTTCATAGTTGATTTTTTACTGTTAGTTTTAATTGGTCAGTAAAATTAAGGATTTGTAAACTAAAGTAAAACTGTAAAAGTTTAAATAAATAAAAAGAGGCTGTTGATTTTAACAACAGCCTCTTAATCTTTTAAATAAACAACAATAGGTTTGTTTTAGTGTTGTTTAAACTATTAAAACGCCAAAAAACCTATGCCTATTTTAAGCATTAAAAATTGACTGGAAAACACTCTTTGTTTGGCTTTGTCGTTTAAAAAAGCTTCTTCGGTTTGGTTTTTTGGTGTAACATCACCATTATAATTATTGCTATTTATTATAAGAGCATCTAAATACTTATAATGAGCAGAAAAAATGACGTTGAAATCAATTCCAAAGCTTAGTACCACTATATCGGCAATAATTCTACTAGAAGAGTAGCTATACATAAAACCAAAATCTTTGCTCGTTCCACCTTTTTTGATTTCGTAGGGAGATGTTATATGATTTGAATAAGGATTACTATTATCAGGTTTTGTTTTTGTAGCACCAACATCTTCAAAGTTGGTTGAAGAAAATAATACTTTAAGACCTAAACTATGTCGTTTTCCCATAGGGGCAATGCCATTGCTATAAAAAGATCTATAAAGTTGAAAGCCTTTTACGTTTAAAATACCATGTCTTGCAAAACTTATACTTACGTCTTGGTTGTTATTATTATAACTATCATAATCAATTCCAGTAGAATAGGTTTCAAATCCGATACCAACTGCTGATTTTCTTGAAGTTACATAATCTAATCTTAATTGATGAAAAAGATTGAACGTAAAAAATCCTTTTGCTCCATTTTTATTAGGATTAAAAAAAGAAGGAGCAAACCCTAAGGAATAGGAAGGCACTAATTTTTTACCCAAATAACCAGGTGTTTTTTGAGAAAAGGAAGAATTCCATGCAAACAATATTAAAATTATAAATGCTATTTTTTTCATCTGTAGATATTTATTCATTAATTTTTTAAACATATATCGAAACTAAATGGGTTTCGGATTTTTGGTTTCGAGTATTTGGTGTCTGTCCATAAAGTCGAGAGGCTGAACTGTAAAGTTCGAGTTCGAGGCTTTCGCAGTTTTGAAAATCAGGAGTTTACTTTTGTAAATGACTGGTTTTTAAAACAAGAATAACGAAGAAATCGGACTTTACAGGCAGACTCTATTTATCTTTTTGAGTTTTTATTTGATTGTAGGTATCATAAATATATGATTTCATTATATCGTCATAATCTTTCATTTTCACATAATCTTCTTTTGACATTAAAAAATCATAATTAGTAATGTCAACTAAATAGGTGTAATAAAAAGTATGATTTTCTGGTGTTACAGCGTAATAAATGCCTAAAGGGATACCTATACCATATATTGCCACAGAAACGGCAATTAATCCCCATTTGTCTTTTCTCGCTCTTAGCGAATACATACCTGTCCAACCAAAATAGTTGGTGCTGTATTTTTTAGCTAAGTCATCGGTAAATAATTTACAATAAGGATAAATATGAATATTATGATGGTCGAACCGTTCACTCATCCACTCATTTAACAAACTCATATCGTTATATTTTTCTGTAGATTCAAAATAAGTATTACTTATAATGTTCAATTCTACACCTGTTTTTTTAGCACAAATTTCGTTTACACTAATAAAATCTTCTTTTCTGGATTCTGAAAACACATATTGTTCGCTAATTTTTTTTCTTAAATCAATTCTTTTGTAATTCGGAGATACCATTACTACTTTGTCTATTCCTAAAGCTCTTCCAATTTTATTTTTTTTTCTTTCGGATGTATTTTCAACCCTGTAATCATTTCCATTTTTAACTTTCCCAACATATTCTTTTTCATATTTATTAATTAGGTCATTAAACTCTTCATTTTGAAATAGGTTGACAAAAGCATATTTTATTTCATCTTCAGTAGTTTCTGAATTTTTTATGATTCTATCATATCTACTTATGTTGGAAGAATCTTTTGTAGGAGCATTTTCATCTTCAATAATTGGAAATGCTTTTTTATAATCTAATTTTCTTGCTCCCGATTCCATAACTAATTCATGAAGAGCATCTTTAGCAATGGTGGCTATAAATTCATCATCTTTGAATTCTTGTTTTAATTCCCACAAATATTTAACAGCAATGGTGTTTAGTGTTTTCTTTTCCATTTTTTCAAACATATAATTCACCTGCTGAGATTGACCTTGTACTTTTTCATAATCTGTTAATACAGTATGTAGTTTTCCATCATTTCTATATTTAGATAAGGCATATAAGCAATAAGCAATATTGGTTCTTAAAAATTTATTTGTGGGATATTTTTTTAGCAAAAGATAGCTGTTGTATAACGATTCTGCATACTTCCTGTCTTTTGTAAACAAATTAGAAAGTTCAAATCGGGCTAATAACTGGATGTCGTAAAATTCTTTTTTAGAGTTAATGAACTTAACTCTTCCTTCGTTTGATTTTCCTTCGATTTCAGAAGCCACTACAGACCTTCTTTTGTTTGTGTTTGGGTGTGTTAAATATTGATCATCTCCATCATCAATTGCTTCGATAACTTTGAGTTCTTTTTTGAAATATTCACTCGAAAGTGTGAAATTCGTATCATTAAAATAAGTTGTATCAAAAGGAATATCGTCAATCGGGATATGTGCGTATTGAAGAATATAAAAAACAGAGTGTAGCTCTTCTAAGCTATAATTTGATTTTAAATAAAACTTAAGTCCCTCAACATCAGCTTCTAATTCTAGTTCCTTTGAGTATTTACTTTTGTTTAGTTCTTTGTTCCAATTTTCTCTTTGGTATTTTCCATCACCTCTTTCAATTCTTTCATTTTCAATATATCCTGTTCTTGCGTGAGAATTAGTGTAATGTATGATTTCATGCGATAAAATAAACGCCAATTGAGCTTCATTTTCTAATTGAGCTAACAATCCTACTGTTATAAAA
>PHDR01000165.1 GCA_002841035.1 Bacteroidetes bacterium HGW-Bacteroidetes-12
TCCCAACAAGAACCCATAATTCCGTCAGCAGTGGCATTTATTGTTGTGTAGGCGGCATTTGCTGAACAATTGTTTGCTGAGTGCGTTAAAACAATTGCTCCAGCTGGTTCATCATAAGTAACGGCATTATCTATGCAAAAGGTAAAAGTTCCTTTAGAACCTCCAACAATATTATCACAAGAAACATAATAGGTGTTACCAATAGTTAAACCAGATGTGCTAATTTGTACATCGGTTGTTGCATTTATTCTTCGTGCGCATTTTATTTCTGTTAGTGCATCGGCTTGCCACAAAGCCATGTTGGGGTGTTGCATGGTTCCTTCTACGCCTCCTACTTTTAAATCTAACGTAACTTCTGTTGTAGTTGCCACAAATTTAAACCAAACGGTATAGTTGGGTCCGTTTTCCCAACAAGACCCCATAATTCCATCAGCAGTGGCATTTATTGTTGTGTAGGCGGCATTTGCTGAACAGTTATTGGCGGAATGAATTAATGTTGTTGCACCAGCAATATTATCATTAATTGGCTGTGAAAAAGCAATTTTTACTATAGTAAAAAAACAGAATAATAGTATGATTTTTTTCATAAAAACATTGTTTTACGACAAAAATACATAATATTGGTTAAAAATCCAATTAATTACCTAAATTTAATGTAATTTTAATATAATTACTGGGATTATACTCAAAATTAGTCTGTAAAAATACTTAATGTAGTTTACAAATTATACGTAATCATTAGTGCCTGTCTTTTAAGTTAAGGCTTCCCACACCTCAGATTTTCGCTGACAAGAAGATGAAGTAGTTTTATTCTATCACCAACTTTTTGCTATAAATACTATTTTCGGAAGTGGCAATTATAACGTAAATGCCAGAAGGAATAGATTTATCAATAGGCACGGCTATTAACGCATTGTTAGCTAGTTTTATATGTGCTTTTGAGTAAAATTCTTTTCCTTGCATATCTCTTATTACAATCAATATTTCTTCGTTGGCTAAAAAGTTGGCAGAAATGCCCAATGTTTCCTCTTTTTGAATGGGGTTTGGAAAAAGGGTAAATTCTAGTGGAGCATCTTTTTCAAATCGAACAGGAACAATATTAAAATATTCAAACTGCCCATCAAAGTCGGTTTGTTTTAAGCGGTAATATGAAATCCCATCTAGTGGCTTAAAGTCGGTTTCAATGTATGTTAATAATTGGTTGCTGTTGCCTGCTCCTTGTGTAATTATTATTTCCTCCCAGTTTTGTGCGTCAGTACTTCTTTCTACTGTAAAAAAAGCATTGTTAATTTCTGAGGCGGTTAACCATTTAAGCTCTACTTTGTTTGCTTTTGGTAGTGCATCAAAACTTACTAAGGTTATAGGTAAAGGTGCTGAACCAAAATTAAAGGGACCAGTTTGTGTTTCATCTGCTTTTTTCCAAACAACTGTTCCGCAAATTTCTAGAAAATTAGCACTTCCCCCGCCTGGTCCTGATGATGATAACGCCCCTCCATTATCAATATAAAAACTGGAATTACAAGGTAATTTAAGCTTAGGTCCGTTAGTAGGGAAATTTAATGTTCCTTTTACAACTATAAACATAGGAATAGTGCAGCCAGGTGCTGAATAATCTTGTTGATTTCTAATAGAAACGGTATGCCCAGCCGAAATAATTATAGTATCTCCACAAACAGGCACTTTTGGTGTACCATTGCAAAACCAAGTAGATGTATTGTCCCAATCCCCACTACCATTGCTTACACATATCGCATACGTATTTATACTAAATAATAATAAAAATATTTTAAAAAAAATACGCATAAAATAAATTTTATCGGACAAAAATACACAAAAAAAAGTGCTAATAAAATTTAGGTATAAATACTGAATTTAACGTGTAATAATATATTTAAGTTACAGGCTATAATGTGAGTTTAAATTATTCTACTAAAATTCTTTAAATTTGCTTTGTGAATGTATTAGCAAACATCAGTATTCTTTTAAAAACAATTCCTACAAAACCAGGTGTTTATCAATATTTTAATAGCGATGGTGTAATTATTTATGTGGGGAAGGCAAAAAACCTAAAAAACAGAGTTTCATCGTATTTTAATAAGCAACACGAAGGCGGAAAAACGAATTTATTGGTAAAGCAAATTGCCGATATAAAAACATTGGTGGTTGGCTCCGAATTAGAGGCATTGTTACTAGAAAACAACCTGATAAAAAAATACCAACCTAAGTATAATATTTTATTAAAAGACGACAAAACCTATCCTTGGATTTGTGTAAAAAACGAGCGTTTTCCTCGTGTGTTCTCTACCCGAAATGTGGTGAAAGATGGCTCGGCTTATTTTGGTCCTTATGCTTCTGTGCGAATGATGAATACGGTTTTAGAATTAATTAGAAGTTTATATCCGTTGCGAAATTGCAATTATAATTTATCTAAAGAAAACATTAATAATAATAAATTTAAAGTTTGCTTAGAATACCACATCGGAAACTGTAAAGCTCCCTGTGTGAATGAACAAACCGAAGAAGAATACAACCAAACCGTTCATCAAATTAAAGATATAATAAAAGGAAACATTAACAGTGTTACTAAATTTCTAAAACCTTTAATGAAATCCTATTCCGAAAAGTTAGAATTTGAAAAAGCACAATTGATAAAAGAAAAAATACAAACCTTAGAAAATTATCAAAGTAAATCGGTGGTGGTTAGCCCGACTATTAATGATGTAGATGTTTTTTCTATTGTATCTGACGAAAGTTATGGTTTTGTTAATTATTTAAAAGTAATTAATGGTGCTATTATTCAAGGACATACCATTGAGTTGAAAAAGAAATTAGACGAAACCGATGATGAATTATTGCAAATTGGCATTGCTGAATTGAGGGTTCGGTTTGAAAGCGAATCGAAAGAAGTAATTGTTCCTTTTAAACCTGATTTAGATGACGAAAACATAAAATTTACCATTCCACAACGAGGCGATAAAAAGCACTTGTTGGAACTTTCGGAACGCAATGCAAAATATTACCGTTTAGAACGAAAAAAACAACAAGCCAACGTAAATCCGACCAAACATTCCGATCGGATTTTGGAGCGTTTGCAAAAAGATTTACGTATGCCCGAAAAACCTATTCACATTGAGTGTTTTGACAACTCAAACATACAAGGAACAAATCCGGTAGCTGCTTGTGTGGTTTTTAAAGATGGAAAACCGAGTAAAAAAGATTACCGACATTTTAATATAAAAACAGTTGAAGGTCCAGATGATTTTGCCTCGATGACCGAAATTGTTTATCGGAGATATAAACACCTGCTCGAAGAAAACCAGTCTTTGCCTCAGTTAATAGTTATTGATGGAGGAAAAGGGCAGTTGAGTGCAGCACTTAAGAGTTTAGATGCGTTAGAATTGCGAGGAAAAATTACCATTATTGGAATTGCAAAACGATTGGAAGAGATTTATTTTCCTAACGATGCTGTTCCGTTGTATTTAAATAAAACATCGGAATCGTTAAAAATTATTCAATATTTGAGGAACGAAGCTCACCGATTTGGCATTACCCACCATAGAAACAAACGCTCTAAAGCAGCCATTAAATCGGAATTAGCAGAAATAGAAAGCATTGGTTACAAAACCACCCAGCAATTGTTGTGGAAATTCAAATCAGTAACTCAAATAAAAAAAGCAACACTTGAAGAGTTAGAAGCAGTAGTAAGTAAAAAAAGAGCGAAGGTAGTTTTTGATTATTTTGATAAAAAATTGAGGAATGTTGATTGACGAATGACGAATGTTCAAAACACAATCAAAAATCGTAAATTGTAAATCGTAAATCAAAACCTGTCTTTTTTTCCCAACATTAATTTATACAACATATCTCTTGCTCTAAAAAGTTGAGCTTTAACTGTTCCGAGTGGAAGTTCTGTGGTTTCGGCAATTTCCTCATAGGAGAGTTCTCTGAAATAACGCAACACAATTAATTCTTTGTAGCGAGGTTTAAGTTGGTCAACAATTTCTCGCATAATTCTAATTTTTTGTTTTCTAATGATGCGTTCTTCGGGGTCAAGATTTGTTTCTTTTACATCAAAGTTAGATTGGTTTCCCTCACTATCTTCATATCCTTTATCTATAGAAAAAGTAACCATTCTTTTTTTTCTTATAAAATCGATGCAGTTGTTGGTGGCAATTCGGTAGAGCCAAGTGCTGAAAGCAAAATCAGGCTCGTAAAGATGCAAACGGTTAAATGCCTTACCAAATGCTTCGATGGTTAAATCATCAGCATCATCTTGGTTTTTAACCATTTTTAGCATCATATAAAAAATCGATTCTCTGTATTTATCCAATAGTTCGGCATAAGCCTTTTCGTCCTGAAAATCTCTTGCTCTCACAACTAATTCATAGTCAATTTGTGCTTTTGGAGATAAATGATCGCCTAGTTCCATTTTATTTTTTTAAATATAAATGTTGAAATTACTAAAAAAGGATTGAATAAAATAAAAAAGATTTCAAAAAATGGTGAAAATAATATCAGGTCTAAACCACCAATTTTTTTTGCGGATAGCCTAAAAATAGTAAGTTGAGCGATAAGTCGAATAAGAAAAAGGCTAGTAATTAGATAGATAGTGGGAGGATGAAAAAGCAATATAAAAAATAATCCTATAAAAATAGTTTGAGAAAAAATAATGCTTCCGAGTAGGGCTTGGTGTTGAATTTTATAGTGAGAGCCACTTAAAAAATGCCTTCTTTTTTGACGAATCCAACTTTTGTAGGTGGTTTTTGGAACAGAAATCGTGTGAGATTCTTCATCTATGCAAATTTGTGTGTTTTGGTTTGTTGCTACTTCGTTTATAAATAAATCATCATCGCCCGAAAGTATATGTAAATGCGATGAAAATCCTTTGTTATTAAAAAATAAGTCTGAATGATAAGCCAAATTTCTACCAACTCCCATGTATGGAATTTTTACTTGAGCAAAAGAAAGATAATGCATTGCCGTATAAAAAGTTTCAAAACGAATGAGCATATTTAATAATCCAGGTTGTTTTTCATAATTTCCAACACCCAGCATAATTTTTTTGTTTTCAGCATAGCAACTCATTTTGGCTAACCAATTCAATGATGCAGGCTTGCAATCTGCATCTGTAAGTAAAACCAAAGGGTGTTTTGCTGCTTTTATCCCCAATGTCAGGGCAAATTTTTTATTACCATAAAAACGATCGCTATCAGGTACGGTTACAATTTTTAAATTTTTGTGTTGTAAGGTAAATGCTTTCAACACATCTTGCGTATCGTCAACAGAGCCGTCATTAACAACAATTACCTCAAATTCAAGATAATTTTGTTTTAATATTAGGGGTAAGAAATTAAGTAAGTTTTCTCTTTCATTTTTAGCACAAACGATTATTGAAATGGGTGTTTGCTCTTTTTGAATGGGTTGTGTTGATTTGTAGAAAGCAATGCGGGAAAAGAAAAAGAAAATAATGAAAAGTTGAGCAATAAAAGCAACTACATAAAATAGAGCTAAGTAATCCCATAATGATGAAGGGGGTATAAACGAAAAATTGTTATTAATAAGTTCTTCCATATTTTATTCGCAAATCTCAAAAGTAAGATGTATCTCCATTCTAAATAATTATCTTTGGCGAAGTTTTTAGCTAAAGAAAGTTAATAAAGTAGAAAACAGATGAAATTCAAATTAGAAAAAAAAGATTTACAATCAAAAGCAAGAGCAGGAGAAATTACAACAGATCATGGCGTAATTAAAACACCTATTTTTATGCCTGTAGGAACAGCAGGAACAGTAAAAGGAGTGCATCAACACGAGCTAAATTCAGACACAAAAGCACAAATTATTTTAGGAAATACCTATCATTTATATTTAAGACCAAAGTTAGAAATAATTCAACAAGCAGGAGGATTACATCAGTTTATGAATTGGGATAAACCTATTCTTACAGATAGTGGAGGATATCAAGTTTATTCACTCTCGGCACGAAGAAAAATAAAAGAAGAAGGGGCAACATTTGCTTCACATATTGATGGTTCAAAGCATTTATTTACTCCAGAAAATGTGATGGATATTCAGCGAACCATTGGTGCCGATATTATTATGGCTTTTGATGAGTGTACACCCTATCCTTGCGATTATAAGTATGCTAAAAATTCGATGCATCTTACACATAGGTGGTTAAAGCGTTGTTGCGAACGCTTTGATGAAACAGAACCTCATTATGGATACAATCAAGCATTATTTCCTATTGTTCAGGGAAGTGTATATAAGGATTTGAGAAAGCAATCTGCCGAAAAAATTGCTTCTTTTGAAAGGGAAGGCAACGCTATTGGTGGTCTTTCTGTTGGAGAACCTGATGATGAAATGTATGAAATGTGTGATATTGTTACAGATATTCTCCCAGAAGATAAACCTCGTTATTTAATGGGTGTTGGAACTCCAATTAATTTACTGGAAAACATTGCATTAGGAATAGATATGTTT
>PHDR01000166.1 GCA_002841035.1 Bacteroidetes bacterium HGW-Bacteroidetes-12
AAAAAAATTACTGAATACTATTAAGCGTATAAATGGCATTTTTTATCAGTCGCCAGTCCACAATCATCAATTGCTGACTGACGACTGATGATTGTGGACTATTTTTTTGTGAAGATTAATTTGCAATTAAACTGGCAGTAAAACCAACGCCCAATCCTACCAAAGTGGAAACAAGAGCACTTTGAGTTCTTTTTGCCCGAGCAACACGTTCGTGCCCCCTTAAATACTCATCTTCTTTAATGTATTGCAAATCATTTATCTTTTTTTGCTTCACTTTAGTTGGGAAAATTAGTGTGCCAAGCATATAAACCAATGGCGTAGCGATAAAAATAAAACTTTGGTCTTTGTGCATAAAATAACCAGCTCCACCTCCTACAGCAAAACCTACTATGTTTGAAAATTTTGAAGAATAGGTTAAATGTGCGTCTCGCTCTCCATAAACAAAGAGTTTCATGTCTTTTTGACTTAAAAAATTACCTTCTAATGAATCATATTTATAAATTGTAGAATCTATTCCATTCCACTTCATTGAAAACAAACGGTAATTTTCAATATCTATTTCTTTATTTTTTAATGTTTTAAAAGTTAGTTGATACTTATTAAACTCCAACACTTTGCCTTCCAACTGCTTTCCATTTAAAAACAAAAGCGTGTCTGATGACTGTGCAACAAGTAGAGGCACAAATAAAACAAAAAAGCATATAGTTAGAATAGTTCTCAAAAAATTAAATTAATAAAAAAACAAAAATACAAAATAATAGCTGCTAAAATAGAGCCTTAAAATAAATTTATTAAACCCAAAAGTTAATTACTAGAGCCTATTAAAAATCACAGTTACACTTTAAAGAGTATCCAATTTTGGTTAAGGGCAATATTTTTTTTAGTTTTTTATGTTCACTTCTTGTTAAAGGAACATACCGTAAATCAATTTCTTTAAGTGTTTCTTTCAGCAAAACAATGCTACTAGGAAATGACACAATAGCTGTGCCCCAGAGATGAAGTTCTGTTAATGTGTTTAATGCACCTATTTCAGTTGGGAGAGTAACTATGTCATTGTGATTCAATATAAGAACGGTTAAGGAATCAAATTTTCCGATTTCTTCAGGCACTTTTATTAATAAATTATCAGAAAAATCTAAATATTGAAGTTGTGGTAAATTAGCAAGCTCTGCAGGAATTTCTTTCAATTGGTTGCTACTAACATCGAGGTAACGAAGGTTTTTAAATTTGTAGATTTCCTGGGGGAGTTCTGTTAATTTACTTTTTTTTAAAGTCAATCGAATTACCTCATCGACAGGTAATTTCACAGCTTGTTCCCATGTGTAAATGGGCAGCTTTTTCATGGCTTTTTTATCTAGCGATTGAGCATTGATGTTCGTTAAAAACACAAGTGAAATTAGCGTTGCAAAAAAATTAGGCAAGTATTTGTATGGAATTGACTTTGTCAAGAGTTAGTTGGTTTTTAAGTTGATTTAATTCTTCAAAATGATGCTCATTACGAATACGTTCAACAAAGTGAATGGTTATGTGCTCACCATAAATAAATTCGTCAAAATCAAAAATATTCACTTCAATGGTTTGATTTGTTCCGTTGAGTGTAGGGCGATTCCCAATATTTAACATTCCATTATAGGTTATTCCTTTTACGTCCACTTTAACAGCATACACACCGTTTTTTGGGACAAGTTTATATTTATTGTCAACAAAAATATTTGCAGTAGGAAACCCAATTTTACGACCAATTTTTTCTCCCTCCACCACTTTTCCACTTAAAAAGTAATTGTACCCTAAAAATTGATTTGCGGCATTAATCTCTCCAGCAAGTAACGATGTTCTGATTTTAGTGGAACTAATATTAATTTGCTGAATATCTTGAGCTGGAATTTCCTCTACTTCAAAATCATACGTTTCACCAAAATCTTTTAAATCCTCAAAATTACCTGCTCTATTTTTTCCAAAACGATGGTCATAACCTATAATTATCTTTTTCGCATTAATTTTGTTTACAAGTATATCTCTAACAAAATCAAGTGCTGATAATCTTGAAAATTCTTTAGAAAAAGGATGTATAATTAGGTGATTAATTCCTGCTTTTTCTAACAAAAATATTCTTTCTTCAATGGTATTCAACAGCTTTAAATCATTGTCATCAGGAAAAACTACCATTCGAGGGTGAGGAAAAAAAGTAAGGACTACAGTTTCGCCCCCAATTTGATGTGCAGCTTTTTTAAGTTGTTCAATAATTACTTTATGTCCACAGTGAACACCATCAAAAGTACCTATTGTTATAACAGCGTTATTAATAGCTGTAAACTCCTGAATATTAGAATAAATCTTCACCTAACTAATTAACCAAATATGAATAAAATTTATTGAATGCAAATATCACTAAATTAAATCAAAAAAAAGCTATAAATACATTGACAAAAATGATATTTTATATTAGTTTTGCAGCCACTAAAATAAGACTTGATTTTAAAACAAAATAAATCTCACAAATTATGTCAAAAAACATAGGTAAAATTTCACAAATTGTAGGTCCAGTAATCGATGTTAGCTTTGCTGATGCTGATAAACTTCCTAGTATTTTAGATTCATTAATAATCACAAAAAGCAACGGACAAAAGGTTATTTTAGAATGTCAACAACATATTGGAGAAGATGCTGTTAGAGCAATTTCTATGGATGCAACTGATGGATTAAGCAGGGGAATGGAAGTAGTTGCTACTGGTTCTCCAATACTAATGCCTATAGGCGAGCAAATTAGAGGGCGTTTATTTAATGTTGTTGGCGATGCTATTGATGGAATTGGAGATGTGCCAAAACACAACGGAAATTCTATACACAGAAAAGCACCAAAATTTGAAGAACTTTCAACATCTACGGAAGTATTATTAACAGGAATTAAAGTAATTGACCTCATAGAGCCCTACTCAAAAGGTGGTAAAATTGGTTTGTTTGGCGGAGCTGGTGTTGGAAAAACCGTATTAATTATGGAATTAATCAACAACATTGCCAAAGGACACTCAGGTCTTTCTGTATTTGCAGGTGTTGGAGAAAGAACAAGAGAAGGAAACGATTTATTGAGAGAGATGATAGAATCTGGCGTTATTAAATATGGCGAAGAATTTAAACACTCTATGGAAGAAGGAGGTTGGGATTTATCTAAAGTAGATAAAGAAGGATTGTCAGAATCAATGGCAACCTTAGTTTTCGGGCAAATGAACGAACCTCCTGGAGCCAGAGCCAGAGTAGCGTTGTCAGGATTAACATTAGCTGAATATTTTAGAGATGGCGATGGTGATGGAAAAGGAAAAGATATCTTATTTTTTATCGACAATATATTTAGATTTACACAAGCAGGTTCAGAAGTATCGGCACTTTTAGGTCGTATGCCTTCAGCAGTAGGTTATCAACCAACTTTAGCGTCTGAAATGGGTGCGATGCAAGAACGAATTACTTCTACAAAATCTGGTTCTATTACATCTGTACAAGCAGTTTATGTTCCTGCCGATGATTTAACGGATCCTGCTCCTGCAACTACTTTCTCTCACTTAGATGCAACAACAGTTCTTTCTCGTAAAATTGCCGAGTTAGGAATTTATCCAGCCGTTGATCCATTAGATTCTACTTCAAGAATTCTTACGCAAGATATTGTTGGAAAACCCCACTATGATTGTGCTCAACGAGTAAAAGAAACATTACAACGCTACAAAGAACTTCAAGATATTATTGCCATTTTAGGTATGGATGAACTTTCGGAAGAAGATAAATTAGTTGTACACAGAGCAAGAAGGGTTCAACGGTTTTTATCTCAACCTTTTCATGTTGCTGAGCAATTTACAGGTTTAAAAGGCGTGTTGGTTTCTTTAGAAGATACCATAAAAGGATTTAATATGATTTTAGATGGAGAAGTAGATGAATATCCTGAAGCAGCATTCAACCTTGTTGGCTCTATTGAAGAAGCCATTGAAAAAGGTAAGAAAATGATGGCAGACGTTTAATAATTAACTAATTTGAAAATGTATTAATTTGAAAAATAAACGCACTCATTTTCAAATTGGATTATTTTCAAATTTTCAAATTAAATAAAATGCACTTAGAAATAATTACACCAGAAAAAAGTCTTTATAAAGGCGAAATAATTTCAGCTATATTCCCAGGAACAGATGGTTCTTTTGGAATATTAAACCAACATGCACCTATTATTTCAACCTTAAAAAAAGGAGATATAAATATCATAGATAAAAACAACACACCAACCACTTTTTCGGTTGAAGGTGGAGTTGTTGAGGTAAGCAACAATAAAATTATTGTGTTGGCGGAGTAATTTGCTTTCAATATTTTATTTAACAAAAGAAGAGGTCGTTAATTAACGACCTCTTCTTTTGTTAATAACTTTTTTTGCTACTTTACTTTACTTTACTTTACTTTACTTTGTTGTTTATTAATCATTTAAAATAAACAATTATGAGAAAATTAATGTATGCAGGATTGTTTTTTAGTCTTTTGACATTAAACGCTTGCGAAAAAGAAAGTGCTGTTTTACCTAGACAAACAGCACCACAACAACGGTTAGAAGTTGAAGAGATGGTAAATCAAAGAAACTTTGGTTTGTGTTCGTGTAATGGGTTTACTCTAACTAAGGATGAAGGAGGTGATTTTGGATGTCCTGGTGGTTCAGGTTGTTCTAAAATCATGCCTTGTCCTTGCCCTGTAGCTGCTATTGTTGGAAATGATAATAATGGAATAGGAAATGATTTGTTCGTAGAAAGTCATTATAATTTATATAAAAAAGCATTAACAGAAAATACCTTGCCTCAATTTTTTTCTACAAATAAATGGGTACATATTTTTCCAAATTTAAGGCAACAAACAGCTATATTAGATAAATTAAAGAACGGACAGTTTACTATGACCGAAGTTCGAACACGAAGTGGTAGGTTAATGCAATTTTGTATTCCTCTTGATAAAATAGGAAGTGATATAAACCCCAGTGATGTGTTATTTGCACTTGAGATACCTGATGGTATTTTAGGTAATTAAATTGTAGTTTTATATGTTAAACATTTATAGTGCTTTAAATAATAAACTTAGTTTAATTATAATAGGTTTATTTATTGCATCGTGCTCTTCGAATTATAGTGAAAATAGTATTACTAAATTAAATGAACTCCAAATATCTTTGCCTGGAAAAAGGCAAGATATTTGGAGTTTTTCTACATCAATAACTGTAATAGGAAGGCAGGAATATTTGACTTATGCTTCTAAAAAAGATAAAGAAATAGGTTTTATCAATATTAAGAATAATAAGAAAGAATATGTTATTCAATTAAGTGAAGCAACTAATAATTATGATTTTAGTTTTAATTCTTTGAAATTTTATATTCATAATTTAGATTCTATTTTTATATTACCTGATGAAGCTAAAAGTATATTTCTTATCAATAAAAAAGGTAATTTAATAAATGAGTGGACTATTAATAAAGAAAATTACGATTATGATTTTATATTATCAGGATTTGTTTTATCGAGTTTTAGCTATTTTAACAATAATATCTATGTCCGTTTTGTTCCAAGAATAAATCAGTTTAAAAATTTAGAGCTTTATCACACAATATTTCCCGAACTTATTTTAAACACAAAGACAAATGCTATTCGTTTTGGAGGAGGTTGGCCAGAAAAATATAAAACTGAAAATTATTATGATTCCTATCCATCAGCAATTATACTGAAAGATTCTATAATATATTCTTTTGCAGCAAGTCATTATGTTTATGTATTTAATAAAGATTCATTAATTATAAAATCAGCTGCACGGAGCAACTACATTAACCATTTTGAAATATTCCCGATAGATAGTGTCGGTAATATAAGCTTCACAATGAAATATCTTAATATTACTTCAAAATATGGAAATATTTATTATGATAAATACCGAAATCAATATTACCGAATTGCTTTTCACGCCACTAAATATGAAAATGAAGATAAAAAAACAGTTAAAGGTAGTTTAGATCAGCCTTGGTCAATAATATGCTTAGATGCAAATTTTAAAAAACTCAAGGAGATAGCTTTTAACCCCATAGAATACGCTTATGGTCCAATTTTTATAACAAAAGAAGGAGTGTTAATTCCAAAAAGAAGTAATAAAACGGAAAAAAGTGCTCAACGAGAGTGGTTTTTTGATGTTGTGATTTTATAATGAAAAAAATAATTATTTATAGCACTTTACTTGTCATTATCTTAGTATTAGTAGGAGTTTTTTACTTTACCAAAAAAGATACGCTAATAAATGATGTGATTTTTCAAGAGTATCTTGAGGAACTTAACCTTAGTATTTCTAAAGAAAAAACAAATTATATTCTTGTTCCAAAAGTGGGTTGTCAAGGTGCTATAGCTTCTGTTTTAATGGAGTTGGATAGTGTTTTAAACATAACTAGTTGTAAATTTATATTTATCAGCG
>PHDR01000167.1 GCA_002841035.1 Bacteroidetes bacterium HGW-Bacteroidetes-12
ACACTACTAGAAAAACACATAGGAGATTTAGTTTTATTAAACGGAGCAACTGGTTTCGGTAGCATTAAAATTGCTGATTTGATTAAAAATAAAGATATTATTGACGTTCATAACATCTCCATCATTACACTAAGTGAAAAGGCTTTAGATAAATTTAAAAACACATCCTCCAAAAAAGAACAATTAGTTTACGCATAAAAAAAACAACTTATTTGTTTGATAATAAATTTGTTATATCAAAACAGTTGCTAATAAATAGATGTTTAATCTTTGGCTTTGTAAGTTTAAAACTTGAATTTAATCCATGAATTTAATTAAAAGAAACGTAACTAAGCAAGAAATAAAAGCATTAAACAAAAAGTATAGAGCTCTTTCGGTAACCGAAAGAATAGAACAATTGTATATCGATTTTGATGTAAATGAAATCATGTTAACATCATCATTTGCGGCTACTTCAGCATTTTTGTTGCGTGTGTTTTCTAAAATAAATCCCGAGCAAAAAATCTATTTTATCAATACAGGTTATCATTTTAATGAAACACTTGAATACAAAGAACAACTTACCCAGCTTTATGGGTTAAAAGTAGAAGATGTAACTGCCGAAAAATGGGAACACGATTTTACTGCCAAAGACGAAACTTGGAGAAAAGACCCTGATTTATGTTGTTCAATTAACAAAGTAAAGCCGTTAGAAATTATCAAGAATAACTTCACTGTTTGGGTTTCTGGTTTAATGGAGTGGCAGAGCGACCACCGTGCCACGCTCGATATTTTTGAAGAACGTGGTGGTATTTTAAAATTTTACCCCCTTTTAGATGTTACCAAAGAAGAGCGTGAGGATTTTATCAAACAAAATGAATTACCTTTTCATCCGCTAATTGCAAAAGGTTACTTCTCTATTGGCTGTAAACATTGTACCGTTCCTGGAAAAGAAAGAGAAGGACGATGGAACAATAATCCTAAAACCGAATGTGGTTTACATTTGTAACGGCATTGATTTTGAAACAAAAAGAAGCCAATAAAAAGATTTTCAGCGTTTTATAAATTTGGCTCCATTATCAAAAAAATGATTTTAAATTAACTGTAATTCTTAATTTTGCTTATTAAAATAAATTTACAGTATGCCAACATATCCAGGATTGATAAAATCGAAATTACCTAAAATAGGAACTACCATTTTTACGGTAATGAGTCAATTAGCAAAAGAACATCAAGCTATTAATTTATCGCAAGGATTCCCTGATTTTAATAGCTCAGAAGAGCTTACAGACTTAGTGCATCAAGCCATGAAAAAAGGATTAAATCAGTATGCACCCATGGCAGGAGTAATAGAACTGAGAGAGGAAATTGCAAGAAAAACCGAAAAAATTTACAAAATAAATTACCATCCCGAAACAGAAATTACGATAACTGCAGGAGCAACTCAAGCAATTTATACTGCAATTTCTGCAATAATTACTGAGGGCGATGAAGTAATAATTTTCACTCCAGCTTACGATTGTTATGAACCAGCTGTTGAATTAAATGGAGGAAAAACAGTTATTGTTCAAATGCATGCTCCCGATTATAAAATTGATTGGAGCCAAGTACGAAAAATGATTAATCAACGAACTAAAATGATTATCATTAACACTCCTCACAATCCAACAGGAACCACTTTAGAAAAGGAAGATTTAGTAGCATTAGAGAAATTAATATCTAACACAGATATTGTTGTTATTAGTGATGAAGTGTATGAACACATTATTTTTGATAATAAAATACACCAAAGTGTTGCCTTGTTTCCTAAACTAGCCGAACGCTCTTTTATCATATCCTCTTTTGGGAAAACTTTTCATAACACAGGTTGGAAAATGGGTTATTGTTTAGCTCCTAAAAACTTAATGGTTGAATTTAGAAAAGCACATCAATTCATTGTTTTTTCGGTAAACACACCTGTTCAATATGCTATTGCAGCATATCTTAAAAATGAAGCTAATTATTTACAGCTTTCAGGTTTTTATCAACAAAAAAGAGACTTTTTTGTTGACTTAATTAAGCCGTCAAAATTTGAAATATTGCCATCAAAAGGAACTTATTTTCAGTTGCTTAGTTATAAAAATATTTCTGAGGAAAAAGATACTGACTTTGCCGTTAGATTAACTAAAGAGTATAAAATTGCTTCAATTCCTGTTTCGGTATTTTACAGCCAATCCGTAGATGAAAAAATACTTCGATTTTGTGTAGCTAAAAAAGAAGAAACTTTAGAACAAGCTGCCAAGATATTAAATAGCATTGTTTAAAACTCTTCTTTTTTTTTGTTTCTATTAATCTAATTATTACTACTTTCAGGGTTTATAATTAGATTAATAGAAATGAAAAAATTAATAGCATCTTTTTTTACAATTCTTTTTTATTTTATTGAATTAAATTCGGTTTATGCATATATAATTTCCGAAAAAGATACAACACAAAAAGACACTTATTTTTTTGTGTCTAATAGAGCAGCAAAAGATGGCTTTTACACCATGTATAAAGCCCGAACAAATCAAACAGGTATTTCATCTGTTGTTATTCGAGGTAATTTTGAGGTAAAAGATTTTCCTGCAATGCGTAAAGCAGAAATTTCTGTTTATAATATTTCTACTGACGAGTTGGTGGGGGTTTATAGAACTAATCCTAAAACAGGCAATTATTTAATTATATTAATTCCAAATGTAAAATATGAATTTGTTATAAACACCTATGGATATGCTCCAATAAAAAAAACAGTAGAAATTCCGAGTTATGCAAGCACTAAAGTTAGTGGGGAGTTATCTAGACAAAAAGTACTATTAACAATGAATCAAACTCAAGCTGGAGTTAGTTTAACAAACTGGTTTATTGAAGAAAAAGAGCCGACCTTATTTTTGCTAACTGTGTATGACGAAAATACAGAACGAGAAGAAAAACTAGAATTTTATGAGTCTATTTCCAACGTATCAGAAGAAGAAACAGATAGAAGACAACTTAAAGAAATAGATTTCGGGAACATTGATGAAGTTCTAAAAAAACAAGCAGAAATAGAAAACAAAAAACCAGAATTGGCTGAAAAAGCATTTTTAAAAAAAGAGTATAATACAGCTTCAAGTTTATATTCAGAATTATTAACCTTAGACCCATCTTCATCTTTTAATAACTATAGAAAAGGAATCTCACTCTATCATACCGAACATAACAAAATAAAGGCATTGCCTTATTTACAAAAAGCAGAAAAAGATAAAACCATACCCTATGATGTGTTTTATTACCTTGGAGTAATTTATCATTCGTGGGCTGATTTTTCGAATGCCGAAAATGCGTTTAATAATTTTAAAAGCAAAGCATCATCAAAAGAATTGGAAACACTTAATATCAATCAATTTATTCGGTATTGTCAAAATGGAAAACAACTTACTCAAGAACAATATGATATGGTTGTTTTGGATAAGCAACCCATCAATAACAATAAGATTATTAAAGCACTTCCATCAGAATTAATTAATGAAAAACTACTTGAAAAAACTACTTTTTTTATTTCGCCCATAGATTTAAAAAAGAAAGAAAAACTAACCATGTTCAGAACAGAGCAAAATGAAATGATACAAACAAGCTATGGGTTGGATGAAAAAGATGGAAAAGATTTGTATGTTAACCTTTTAATGGGGGGTGATAAATGGAGTGTTCCAAAGACACTTGGAGATAAAATCAACACGCCCTTTGATGAAGATTATGCCTACGTAACTCCAGATGGAAAAACACTTTATTTCGCTTCTAAAGGACACAATTCAATGGGAGGTTATGATATTTTTACATCAACCAGAGAAACGCCAAAAGAACCATGGAGTGAACCCAAAAACATGGGGTATCCTATCAACTCTCCTTATGATGATTTCATGTATATTCCCGCTTTAAATGATGAAGATGCTTATTTTATTTCAAATAGAAGAAGCCCAACAGGAGGTCATTTTCTTTATAAAATTAAACAACCTCAACCGCCATTACCTTTAACCATTATTAAAGGACATTTTATGACCAATGATTCTATTCCGAATTTTGGAGCATCCATTACGGTCTTCAATACTAATAATCAAGAAATTGCAGGAATATACAACACAAACTCGAATAATGGAAATTACTTAATGGCACTAATTCCTGGTGTGAAATATGAGTTTAATATAGTTCCTGACGAGTATAGTGAACATACTGCTTTTGTAACCATTCCTTATCAAACAGAGAACTTTCCCTTAAAACAGCATATTAAAATTAAAAAAGAAGGAAATTTTGAAATTCTAAATATTGATAATTATTTCACACAACAAGATGCTGAAAAAGCTCCTGTTTATAAATTTACTAAAGCTGATTTTGATAAGAAAAACATAACACATAACGAACCAAAGAAAACAGATTTAAAAAGTCGTTTTTCAAAACCAAGTGCTGAACAACAACAGATTATTAATAATGCCGAACAATTTTTCATCAATAAACAATACTTAAAATGTGCCGAACAATTTGATAAGGTTGTAACACTTATTGAATTATCAGAAAAACAAAATTATATGTTTGGAAAAAGCTTATTTTATTTTTCTAAAGACTATGAAAAAATTATTGAAAACCTCGAAAAAGCAGCTATAAATAAAGCAATTCCTTATGATGTATATTATTTATTAGGAAAAACAAATCATTATGCCTACCGATTTGAGCGAGCAGTGAAAGCATATCAAAAATACAAATCGTTGGCATCGCAAGAGGAAATAGCTAAACACGACATTGAAAATGAGATAAGTTTAAATTTATATGGAAAAAAAATTATCAATAACCCCAAACCAATTGAAGTGTTGGATAAAAAAGATTTTTCTAAAAATAATATACATACCATATACAACTCTATTGGGTTGGATTCAAAATTTTTGGTTGCACCCGATGACATGACTTCTCCCATTGATAAAAAACTTGGGTTTAAACCTACAATGTATCTTGATAGTAAAAAAACTATTATTTATTTTTCTAGTTATGGAGAAACTGAAGATACAGGGAAAGATATTTTTATGATGAAAAAATTGCCAGACAACACGTGGACGGAACCAATAAATTTGGGAACAACCATAAACACTAGTGGTGATGAAGATTTTCCTTATTTATCTAATGATGGAAAAACACTTTTTTTTAGTTCAACAGCTCATGGAAGCATGGGTGGTTATGATATTTTTAAAAGTACTTGGGATGAAAAAACAAATTCATGGTCGTCTCCTATTAATTTAGGGGCTCCTATAAATTCTCCTTTTGATGATTTATTTTATGTGGAAGAATGAAATGATAATGTGAAAATGTAACAATTGAGAATATTTGAAATGTTAAATGATTTGCTATTTGTAATTTGTTAATTATATGCCTATGAACCTAACTGTAACCATTATACAAACCGCTTTATTTTGGGAAGATAAAGCTAAAAATTTAGCTCAATTTTCAGAAAAAATAAATGCAATAAATTCAAAAACAGATATTATTGTCTTGCCAGAAATGTTTTCGACAGGTTTTTCGATGAATTCCGAAAAACTAGCAGAACCTATGCATGGTAAAACTATAGATTGGTTGAAAAAACAAGCGAAAAGTAAAAATGCAGTTATTATTGCCAGTTTAATTATTGAAGAAGATACCAAGTTTTTTAATCGACTAATTTGGATGCAACCCGATGGACAGCATTTTCATTATGATAAAAGGCATTTGTTCGCAATGGCTGATGAAAACAATCATTATAATGCAGGAGAAAACCGTTTAATTGTGCATTATAAAGGATGGAGAATTTGTCCATTAATATGTTATGATTTACGTTTTCCAGCATGGAGTAGAAATATTTCGCTTGCAGAACCTAAAAACACACATGAATTTGATTGTTTAATTTACATTGCCAATTGGCCAACGGTTAGAATCTCTCATTGGAATAAATTATTAGAGGCAAGAGCTATAGAAAACCAATGTTATGTGGTAGGGGTTAATATTATTGGAAAAGATGGAAATGATAAGGAATATTCGGGGAATTCAGCGGTTATTGAGCCTAAAGGGGAATGTATTAGCAAAACAAAACCCAACAAGGAAAGTGTGGAAACATTAAAATTAGATTTAAAAGAATTGAATGATTATCGTCAAAAATTTCCTGTAATTGAAGATGCTGATGATTTTCATTTAGATAGTTATACCTTAATTGCAAATTTGAAGAAAGATAATTAAGTTTGCTAAAACATTTTTAAATGTCATTGAAAAAAGAAAATAAAGAACCCACAAAGAAAAGTAAGCTTTTAGGGGAAATTATTACCATTAATGATTTGAGGGAAAAAGAGTTCAATCAAAAAGAATTAACACCTCAAGAGCATTTAGCTTTGAAAAATTTTGATAGATATAGAATAACACAACTTAATAATCAGAAAACAGAAGAAGCATTTCATCAAAAA
>PHDR01000168.1 GCA_002841035.1 Bacteroidetes bacterium HGW-Bacteroidetes-12
TCATTTACAGTGTCATTATTTGATTTTACAGTGTCATTTTGCGTTTTTACAGTGTCAGCGTAATGAACGTGCATTTCTCTATTTTGCAGCGTGTTGTTTTCTCCAAGCAACAGGTTTCCGAAAAAACGCAGTAAAAATTCATTTGTAGCGTGAATGTTCTCTGTGTGGTTTTTGTAATTGGCTCTTACCAACGCATTGCGAAAATACCACGAATGTTGCTCAAATAATTCGTTGTTTACCTTAAAGCCAAATGTACGCAAGTATTTTATTAAAAAAATGACTATTGTTCGTGTGTTGCCCTCTCCAAAAATGTGAATTTGCCACAAGTAAGAAAAGAATTGTGCTATGTGTTCTATGGTTTCTTGCAGACTTAACCCTTTGTAACTAAACTGTTTTTCTTGCTCAAAATCGTATTCCAACGTGGCTTTTAAACTCTCGGCACTTCCGTACAAAACCGTTTCGCCATTTAGCACCCATTCTTGTTTGGTAATGTTGTAATTGCGGATTTTACCTGCAAATTTGTAAATACCTTGAAACAACCTGCGATGAATTGCAAGGTATTCGGCTGGCGAGAATGTAAATGTTTTTTCGCCCAACATTTCGGCAATGCGTGCCGAAACTTTGTCGGCTTCTTCGGTGCGGTCTTCATTTGTTTGGGTTGGATGTTGTTTGTAGTAGCTGTCTATTCGTTGTTTTACTTCTTCAATGGTAATGTCGCCCTCGATGTTTTGCTTGGCGGTTTCAATAAGGTAGTCGGATGGTTTTAGTCCGTCAATTTGTTGCAAGCCGATAGCCGTTTTCCAAACTTTTGCTTTTTCTATTTTGTTTGGTTCGCCCTGTCTTAAATATTCTTCAAAATTATCCATTAGCTATTTATGTTTGTATTCTACATTTAACTTCCAGCATTGTACTTGCTGCGATTCTCACACATCAACATTAGTTATTGCTTCCTGTGAGTAGAAAACGCATATGTTTAATTTTGAACAAAAATAACAAAATACTAATGGGAGGTTTCTGTTAACTGTTATTTTATTTCATTCTTAGCTTAAAAAATTCAATCAATGTATTATTCATATGATTAAAATTAGGTTTAACTCTGTATTTCAAAATCATTAATAAACAATGAAAATTATACCTAAAAGAATGTATTTATTGCTGTTCTTTGCTTCTATTTTTTTAATTTTATCAACGCTAACTCGAATAATTTTTTACATCTGGTCATTTAATAATCTGGATTTTTCAATTGTTTCATTAGTAAGAATATTTTTGACAGGTATTTTTTATGATTTAGGCACTATTTCCTATTTTTTAGTTCCTTATGTACTTTATCTTTTTCTCTTACCAGCAAAGTTCATAGGCAGTTTGTTTGATAAAATTGTTACCTATATTGCATATTTTATAGGAACATTTACACTCACATTTACAACATTTGCTGAGTTCACGTTTTGGGATGAATTTTTTAGTCGATTTAATTTTATTTCGGTAGATTATTTAATCTATACTTTTGAGGTAGTTGAAAATATAAATCAAACATATCCAGTTCCATTTTTAGTAAGTATCATTTTTATAATTGTATTAGGCATTTTTTTATTAGGCTACAAAAAGGGATTTTTTCAAGCCACATTTCAAGATAATTCTTCTTTAAAAAAACTTTTTCCATTAGGATTAACAGTTTTGTGTGTCTGTGCTTTTTTTACAATCTTCATAAAAAATGAGCAAGCCGAATGGTCGTTAAATCGCTATGAAAATGAGCTGAGTAAAACTGGTATTTATTCCTTTTTTGCTGCGTTTAAAAACAATGAATTAAGTTATACCGATTTTTATCTCACACAAAACATTGATGAATCTATAAATCTAGTTAAAAAATTAATTGTAGCTGAAAATGATAGTTTAGCTGAACCAAATTCAACTAGTGTTAATCGTTTCATTAAAAACATAGGCACAGCATATCGTCCAAATGTTATTTTTATTTGTATAGAAAGTTTCAGTGCAGAATTTATGGAACACTTTGGAAACAATAAACACCTCACACCATTTTTGGATTCGTTGGCAGAAGAAAGCATTTTGCTAACCAACCTTTATGCAACAGGAACCAGAACGATTAGAGGTATGGAAGCCATCACATTATCTATTCCTCCCTCGCCAGGAAGAAGCATTGTGAAACGAAAAAACAACACCAACATGTTCACTATTGGAAGCGTTTTTAAAGAAAAAGGGTATAAAGATGTATTTTTTTATGGAGGAGATGGTTATTTTGATAATATGAATCAATTTTTTGGTGGTAATGGTTTTGACATTGTTGATAGAGGAAGAGGTTTTTTATTGGGCGATGATTTCACAGCAAAACGCACCAACATTAATGACAATGAGGTTCAATTTGAAAATGCTTGGGGTATTTGTGATGAAGATATTTACACTAAAGTTTTAAAAGAAGCTGACTTAAATTATAAATCAAACACCCCATTTTTTAATTTTATTATGACTACTTCCAATCATAAACCGTATACCTATCCTGACAATAGGGTTGATATTCCTTCGGGAAGTAATAGGGATGGTGCTGTTAAATATACAGATTATGCGATACATGAATTTATAGAACACGCCAAAACAAAACCTTGGTTTGAAAACACTGTTTTTGTGATTATGGCAGATCATTGTGCTTCAAGTGCAGGTAAAGGAGAGCTTGATGTAAATAAATATCATATTCCAGCCATAATTTATAACCTAAAAGAAAAAAATCCTACAGAAATAAATCAGCTGTGTTCTCAAATAGATGTTTTTCCTTCACTTTTTGGAATGTTGCATTGGTCCTACACTTCTCAATTTATGGGGATTGATATAAACAAACCTAACAAAACTGAAGAACGAGCTTTTATAGGAAATTACACAAAATTAGCCCTTCTAAAAGACCACAAACTTATGGTGTTAAATGAAAAGAAAGGAGCTAATTTTTATCAATGGAACAAAGAAAATAACCAATTGAATAGGATAAAAATAGATTCAGCTTTTCTTAAAGAAACGATGGCTTACTACCAAACAAACGATTATTTTTATAAGAAGGGATTATTAAAATAGCATTAAAAAATTAATAATCCTCCTCAAGAAACTTTGTTACGAAAGAAATTTGTGTGGTATTTCCTAATAAATATAAGGTATCTTCTTGTTGAATGGTGTCGTTAGAGGAAATCTCAGTGATGTATTTACCACCTCTTTTAATGGCAAGCAATGTTACTCCGTATTCACTTCTGAGTGATGATTTATCAAGCGTTTTACCTACAATTTTATTGTTTCCTTTGTTTACATAAATAGTTGCAATTTCTTTTTGATTAGTATATAAATTTGAAGTAGATTCTTTCGGTTCATCAGCAATTGAAATTGCTGATAGCATTTCATAATTTCTGTTTCTAATGTAATTTACAAATTGTTTTATCTCATGATTTGGAACGAGATATTTTTGTAGAACTTGCGTAAAAATTTGAATAGAGGTTTCAAATTCTTCAGGAATCACGTGGTCGGCACCAGCTAAAATATTGCTTTCCATTTCACTAACATAACGCGTTCTTACAATTATATGTGCTGTTCTAGTAAATGTTCTTATTTTCTTAACAATTTGCTTGGTAGTTTCGGGCGATGAAATAGCAACCACAACTACTCTTGCTTCATGAATATGCACATGTTTTAGAATAACATCATTGGTTGCATCTCCAAAAATAACATGTTCATTTTTAGCTTTTCCTCTGGCAATGGCATTTACATCTAAATCAACAATTAAATAGGGTATTTTAGCTTTTTTTGCTGCTTTAGCTACATTTTCGCCATTCAATCCATAGCCAATAATTACTAAATGATCGTGATAATTTTCATCTTCTATTTTATAATTATAAGCTTTTCCATTTGTAATTGATTTTAATCTTCTCCGCACGTTTTTAGGCATGGGTGTTTTAATGAGAAAATCAGTTATTTTACTCGCATAATTTAATATAAAAGGAGTAGCTCCCATTGTAATGATAGAAACCGCTAAAAAATATTGATAAATAGTATCTGAAAGTAATTGATACTCCATTCCTGTTGATGAAAGCAGAAAAGCAAACTCTCCTACTTGAAAAATACTCAACATGGTTAAAAAAACTGTTCGAGGCGGATATTTTAATATGAGAACTGTTATGCCAATAACAATCATTTTCAAAATAATTACAGCAATTGCAATAAGATGAATGGAAATTAAGTGGCTAAAAAAGAAATCTAAATTGAGCAACATTCCAATAGAAACAAAGAAAAAGCTGATGAAAATTTCTCTAAAAGGCAAGATATTAGCGGTTGCCTGATGACTATATTCTGATTCAGAAATAATTAAACCTGCAAAAAAAGCTCCTAGTGCCAACGACAATCCAACAACTGATGTTAGCCAAGCAGTGGCAAAACATAGCACAACTATTGTTAGAATAAACAATTCTGTGCTTTTGGCTTTTACCACAGATTTAAACAACAAGGGAACGATATATTTTCCTAATAAGAAAAGCACAACAAGAATTCCCACAAGTTTTATAGCTAAGACAAGTAATTCATATAAAGGATTTTCGGATTGACCCGCCAATAATGGAGTTACTAACATCATTAAGACAACAATAATGTCTTGAAAAATTAATATTCCTACGGTTACTTTTCCATGTGGTGAATTAATTTCTCCTTTCTCTTGGAGCATTTTCAACACAATGGCAGTGCTACTTAATGAAAATAAAAAGCCAATAAAAATAGCAGTTGTTAATGGAATTTCTACCCATACAGCACATAAAGTAGTAAGTCCAATGGTTCCTCCAACCTGCATCAAACCACCCCATAACACAGTTTTTTTTATGGAAACCAGTCCTTTTAATGAAAATTCGATGCCGATAACAAACAATAGAAAAATAATTCCTATTTCAGAAAGCAACTCTACTTCATGACCTGCATTGACTAAATTTAAACCATGCGGACCGCTTACAATTCCTGTAATAAGAAACCCTAAAATGGGGGGGATTTTAAACCGATTAAAAAGTAAAATAATTAAAACGGATAATCCTAGAATAATTACTACGTCTTTTAATAATGGTGTTTCCATGGAGTTGTAGTGAAGAAGTTATTTGTTAATGGTTAATGGTTAATGGTTAATGGTTATGTCTGTATTCCATCTTCTAACTTCCAATGCCGTAAAAACAAGAATTTTTAATTCTTTATTTTTACGAGCATCCTCGAAACATTAATCCTCAGGCGGATATGTTTCAGGACTTCTGTCTTCCAACATCACAAATCCCAAACCGACTTTCTTTTTCTAAATTTAAAATATTCTTTATGATCTAAAATAAAAGCCATGATTAGATAAATAATTAATGGAGAACCTAAGGTAAGGAAAGAAATATAAATGAAAAACATCCTAATTCGGCTCGATTTTAAATGCAATTTTTCTCCCCACCAAGCACAAACACCAAAGGCTTTTTCTTCAAAATATGCTTTTATTTTTTTTATCATTGTATTTAAAAAAACTCTTACAAAGGTAATTTTTTTTTATCAAAAAGTAGATAAAAGTTTAACTCCAACTTGACAGTTCAAACATTTTTTTTGTGAGCAGTAATTTGTTTTTAATTCGATGAGTGCTTGAGTTGTTGCTGAATTAGTTGGCTCAATGCCCATTGCTTCCCAACCTGCAATTATGGAATTTGATTCTGGAGGAGTTTTTTCTAGTAATTCTAATGCCAATGCTACATATTTTTCTTGTTGTTGCAATTTGCCATAAACAAACAAAAAAGGAGCAACTACATTTATAATAATAGTGTTAAGCATGGTTTTACCCATTTTTTTAGGTTTAGATTTAGAAACAACACCAAATTGATAGCGAGTTAACCAATAATCGGAAGCAGATGTTTGAAGTAATTGCTGAATTTCTTTCACATCACTTAACTCCAAAATTCTAGAGAAAAGTCGGGGATGTTTTTTTAGCAACATGGCTAACTGACTGATGCGTATGGTAGGGAAATTAGATGGTCTTAACTTGGAGAATTTCCAAGTTACTTTTTCAATAGTTTGCAACTGAAATTTAGCTTGTAAGAAAGCATATTCTTTTTTTAATCGTTGAAAATAATCGTCATCCAAATTTTCATTCAAAAAGCCTGCCTGACCAAACAACAATGCTTCAATACTAATAAGTTGAGGATGTTTTTCTATGATTTTTAAAGGTGTATTTTGAGCCAACTGTTCAAAAGGAATGGAATTTACATTCAGTCCGAAATACTTAAATAGAAAATGATAGAATGTTTCATCTATATTGTTTTTATTGTTTTTTAAATGGGTTTTAATTAGTCCTATTTTCCTTTCTAAACGCTCTAACAACAACCTTTCTAACCAATTATCAAATTCAAATTTTGAA
>PHDR01000169.1 GCA_002841035.1 Bacteroidetes bacterium HGW-Bacteroidetes-12
CTCGGGTGAATCTGGAGATGTAATCCAAAACCCGGAAAATCTTGAATTGAAATGGAAATTTGAAACCGGAGGGGGGCATTCATCACCTGCAATTTCAGGAAATTATGTTTATGTCGGTTCTGATGATAATTATGTTTATTGTTTGGATAAAAACACAGGGGAATTGGTGTGGAAATTTGAAACTGGTGAGGTGGATTCCTCACCAGCAGTCTCTGGAAATTATGTTTATGTCGGTTCTTTTGACACAGATATTTATTGTCTTGATAAAAATACTGGGAAATTAATATGGAAATTTGAAACTGGTGCGGTGGGTTCATCACCAGCAGTCTCTGGAAATTATGTTTATGTCGGTTTTGCCGATAGTATTCACTGTTTTGATAAATATAATGGTGAGAGGGTATGGGAATTTGAAACAGGAGATTGGGTTACTGTCGAAAATACTTCAAGAACTGAATTTATTGGTTACGATAATCTAGAAAGCGAAACAAAAATTGTGAGCTATAGAAAAATTAAAGCAAAGGATAAAGAACAATTTCAACTTGTGTTGGAAAAAACACCATTTTATCCTGAAGGTGGAGGACAAGTTGGTGATATTGGTTATTTAGAAGTTAACGGAAAAAAAATTGCTGTTTTAGACACTAAAAAAGAGAACAATTTAATTGTTCATTTCACCAAAGAATTGCCTGAAAATGTTACAGCATCGGTTAAAGCTGTTGTTAGTAATGATAGAAAACTAACCGCTGCTAATCACTCAGCAACACACTTATTACACCAAGCACTTAGAACAATTTTAGGTACGCATGTGGAACAAAAAGGTTCGTTGGTTAATAATGCTCATTTACGTTTCGATTTTTCTCATTTCCAAAAAGTAAGTGAAGAAGAATTACAACAAATAGAAGACTTTGTGAATGAAAAAATTCAATCTTCCATTAGCTTAAACGAACACAGAGAAATTCCTATTAAAGAAGCAGAAAAAGTTGGTGCAATGATGTTGTTTGGTGAAAAGTATGGCAATAAGGTACGCATGATTCAGTTTGGAGATTCTAAAGAATTGTGTGGAGGAATTCATGTAAACAATACTCAAGATATTGAGTTGTTTAAAATTACTTCTGAAGGCTCTGTTGCAGCAGGAATTAGAAGAATTGAAGCAGTTACATCAAAAGGTGCGGCTAATTATTTAAAAGAAAAAATAGACATTATCACTAAACATCCTCTAAAAGGTTTAGTGAGTAACACCATTATTCAAAAACTACATACTTTTCAAAATAACTTACTTCAACAATATGTTGAAGTAAGTGATATGCCTGTTTTAAACATTATTTCACCATCAAATGGTTCGCTACAAATAGATGTGTTGAGTAATGCTATTGCAGATTTTACAAAAATCAAGTTGGATGCGGCTATTATTGATGAATTGAGCAACATCAAAAAAGCCATGCTCAAAGAAGATGAGCAAAAAGGCAAAGAACAAGCAAAAGCCATTAAAGAAGAATTGCTGAATGAAGTAAAAAATATAAATGGTGTTAATGTTATTACAAAAAAACTAACTGCCGTTGATGCTGCAACCATTAAAGATTTGGCTTTTCAGTTAAAAGCCCAGATAGATAATTTGTATTTGGTGATAGGTGCCGAAATTAATGGGAAACCTAACTTAACCATTGCCATTTCTGATAGTTTAGCTACCGAAAGAAAATTACATGCAGGTAATATTATCAGAGAAGCCGCTAAGGAAATGCAAGGTGGTGGTGGCGGACAACCATTTTTTGCAACAGCAGGCGGTATAAACTTAAATGGTTTAGATGCTGCTATGGAAAAAGCATTGAGTTTTGTGAAGTAAAAAAGTAATTAGGGGTTAGGTGTTAGTGTCATCCTGAACGAAATTTTACATCCCGAGTACTTGGACTCGGGATAGTAAAATGAAGTGAAGAATCTCTAATTTCTAATCTAAAATCTAAAATCAAATTGAAAATAAGTGTACATCCTTACTTTTTAGAGTTTATTCACCCCTTTGCGTTGGCTCATGGCACACGAAAAGGAACGCAGTTAGCATTTGTTAAAATTGAATTTGAAGGCATTGTTTCTTTTGGAGAAGCCTCTCTCCCACCCTACAGAAAAGAAACCGTTGATTCCGTAAAAAAATGGATAGAAACACAGAAAGAACAAGTGTTTTCATTACTTGCAACTAACAATCCTTTTAAAAACAACGAAGACATTCCCTTTTCCGAAGAACATCCTTCGGCTTCATGTGCCTTGCAAACTGCTATTTTAAATTGGTACGCCATTGCCAAGGGTAAAAAATTATCGGATTTCTTTCTTCCTACTAATTCTACTCCTAATCTTACACTCACCATCACAAAAAATGATTATGAATTTATTGAAGAAAAATTAAATTTAGCGGAACATTTTTCTCATTTCAAATTGAAATTAACAGGTTCTGATGATGATTTAGATTTTGTAAAAGCAATAAGAAATAAAACCGATATTTCTTTTTGTATAGATCTAAATCAAGGATGTAAAAACCAAGAAACAGCCATTGAACTCATTAATAATTTAGAAAAATTACAATGTGTTTTAATCGAACAACCTTTAAAAGACACTGACCATGAAGGACATTATTGGCTAAAACAGAGAGCTCCTTTACCTATAATTGCAGATGAATCCATTTGTTTATATGACGATTTAATTCAATTTCATGAAGCCTATTCTGGTGTAAATATTAAACTAATGAAATGTGGTGGATTGTTTCAAGCACAAAAAATGATAGACTTTAATCCGTTGATTCGTGAAAAAAAATTCATGAAACTTTTGGGATGTATGGCTGAATCCTCTTTGGGAATTGCTACTGCTGCTGTATTGGCTTCTCAATGTGCTATGGCAGATTTAGATGCCCCTTTCTTAACTAAAAACGATCCGTTTAAAGGATTTCAAATTATAAACAAAAGAATCGAATTAGATGAACGTATTGAACTAAAGAATAAAATGCTTTTTTTATTGAACGCCCAATAATTCCACATCAAAAATAAGGGTTTCGTTTGGTCCAATAACGCCACCTGCTCCGTTTGCTCCGTAAGCCAAATTAGAAGGTATAATTAAACGTGCTTTTTCACCAACTTTTAAAAGTGCTATGCCTTCGTCCCAGCCTTTAATTACCTTTCCTTGTCCCAAAGCAAAGTTAAACGGTTGGTTTCGTTCAACAGAAGAATCGAACATTTTTCCATTTAGTAAATAGCCCGAATAATGCACGCTCACCATCTTGTTTACTGTTGCTTGAGTGCCTTCTGTTGCATTTAATTTAATAATTTTTAATCCAGAAGCTGTTGTTGTTGTGTCTTTTCCTGCAACATCAAAAGGCTTAGGCGGAGAAATAATGTTCAATAATTCTACTTCAAAAATAAGTGTTTCATTAGGTCCAATTACTCCTCCTGCTCCGTTTGCTCCGTAAGCCAAGTCAGATGGAATGGTAAAAACAGCTTTATCTCCAACATTAAGAAGTGCAATGCCTTCGTCCCAACCTTTAATTACTTGACCTACACCTAATTTAAAGCCAAACGGTTGACCTCTTTTCACAGAGCTATCAAAAACGGTGTCGTTGGTTAGTTTTCCTGTATAATGAACTTGCACATTATCTCCTGCTTTAGCTCTTTCGCCATTGCCTTCATGCGTAATTACATATTTTAATCCTGATTCTGTTGTAAATTCTTTTCCCACGATACTAACTTTTTTTTTGTCTTTTTTAACTACTTCCTTTTTGGAAGATTTTTTTTCTTTTTCTTGAGCAAAAACTGCTGTGCTTAGTGTTAAAGCTATTAAAAGAATACTAATTGGTTTTAATTGTGATGCTTTCATATTCTTATTTATTACAGATTTCTCCCGCAGGTTACTCGGATTAATGCAGATTTTTTCATTCACACATTTCCACATTTTCAAATTAATTAATTATTTACCTTAATTAACTGTACTTCAAAAACCAATGGCATAAAAGGTTTAATTGGTCCTTGACCACCTTGAGGTGCATTTGCTCCGTAAGCCAATTCTTGAGGAATTATTAATACATATTTTGCTCCTTCTTTCATTAATTGAACTCCTTCCGTCCAACCTGGAATTACTTGATTTAAGCCAAATTCAATAGGTTCACCTCTTTCAACAGAGCTATCAAAAACGGTTCCATCAGGTGTGGTTCCATGATAATGAACTTTTACAACAGATGTTGCTGTTGGTTGAATTCCTGTACCTTCTTCTATAACAATATATTGTAATCCGCTAGGAGTTACTTTTACATTAGGATTTTTTTTGTTATTTTCCAAAAATTGCTGACCATCTATTTTTATTTGTTCAAACTGCTTTAATTCTTCAGCTTGAGCAGCTTCTTGTTTTTTCTGAAAATACGGACGAATCACATCTGGTGTTTGCTCCTGAGTTAGCAAATAGTTTGTGTCTTTGAAAGCAGCTATTATTCCTTCAAACAACATGGTTAACTCAGCTTCGCTAAACTCAGCTTTAATGCTTGCTCCCATATTTAAGCCAACACTATAGCTTACTGAATCAATTTGGTTGTTTAATTGAATTTGAGCAACTTCATTTTTAGATTTTTTCTTGCTTTTTTTCTCTTTTTTTTGAGCAAAAGCAGCTGTACTTAATGTTAAAGCTATTAAAAGAACACTTAGGGTTTTTAATTTTCGCATATTTTATTACAGTTAAAAGTTTGTAAAGTTCATAAAGTAAAAAGTTATTAGTTATTAGTTATTTGTTAATTATTACATTTTGAAATTGTTGTATTATTACATTTATAAGAGATTCCTTCACTTCATCCCGAAAGCTTTCGGGATTTCGTTCGGAATGACGCTAACACCTAACTACTAACACCTTAATTATTCACTTTAATTAATTCTACTTCAAAAACCAACGGCATATAAGGTTTAATTGGACCTTGACCACCTTGAGGTGCGTTTGCTCCATAAGCTAATTCTTGAGGAATATAAAAAATGTATTTTGCTCCTTCTTTCATTAATTGAACGCCCTCAGTCCAACCTGGAATAACTTGATTTAAGCCAAATTCAATAGGTTCTCCTCTTTCAACAGAGCTATCAAAAACGGTTCCATCAGGTGTGGTTCCATGATAATGAACTTTTACAACAGATGTTGCTGCAGGATTTTTTCCTTTTCCTTCTTTAACTACTTTATATTGCAAACCGCTTGCTGTTACTTGAACTCCTGGTTGTGATTTATTTTGTTCTAAAAATTTAATCCCTTCTTCTTTTACATTACCAAATTGAGCTTCTTGTTGTTTTTGTTGCTCTTCCATTTGTTGTTGTTGTCTTTTCATTGAATAAGCCTGAAGAATTGCATCAACATCTTCGGTTGAAATTGATAAGCTAAGAGAATCTTTTTGGTCTTTAAATCCTTGAAGATAGGCATCCATATTAATTTCTGGGACATTTGTTTTTAATCCGTTTGCGGAATTAATTCCAATTGCATAACTCACAGAATCGATATTATTAGTTAGTGCTATTGTTTTTGAAGAATTTGATTCGTTGTTGCAAGCAAATAAGATTACTACTGCTACTGCTGATAAAGCGATTTTTTTCATAAATGTTTAATTGTTTTTAAGTTTGTTTATTTTTACTATTTCTAATTCATACATTACTGGTGTTGCTGGTGGAATTCTTCCTGTTGAAGACCCTCCTACTCCAAAAGCAAGGTGCGAAGGTATGATAATTTTTGATTTTTCGCCAACTTTCATATCTTTTATTGCAATTTCTATTCCTCTAATAACTTGATTGGGCGTTCCATATTCAAACTCTAAAAAACCATCCTCTGGAGTTTCATCAAAAAGCACATGATTTAAAAAATAACCTTTGTATTTTAGCTGAATAATATCGTTTTTTTTCACAGTTTCTCCATTTCCTTTTTCTATAATAGCAACATAAACTCCATTTTTTTTTATGGCTGTTGGTACTACATTTTTTATATAAAAATCTAAATATTGGTATTCTATTAAATCACTGTCTAAGTTTTCTAAAAAATGCTTATTTTCTTTCTCATCAAAATAATGATATACTTTAACATACAAAAATAATTGGTTGGAAGTAATTGTTGGTAATTTAATTTCAAAAAAGTTACTGTTAAATTCAGTTGCATCTATAAAAAAAATGGCACTATCTCCAACTGTTAGGTTATTGAAAATTTGTTGTAGTAATTCGTTTTCCGGTTTAAATGTTTGATGATAAAAACGAGAATAAAGTAGATTTTTTCCATCAAAAAGTTGCAATGTTGCACTGATGTATTGGTTGTTTTTATAACTATTTTCTGATTCATCAAAAGAGAGAAGTTGCATCTCTATTTTATCC
>PHDR01000170.1 GCA_002841035.1 Bacteroidetes bacterium HGW-Bacteroidetes-12
ATAATAACAGGACAAGTAGCCGCCATAAAAAACATTTATAAATGTGTGCACAAAGCCAATTTAACGGTAGATGAATTAATTCTTGAGCCACTAGCCTCATCCGAGGCTGTTTTAAGCATAGAAGAAAAAGAAGCTGGTGTTGCCTTAATTGATATTGGTGGCGGAACAACAGATATAGCCATTTTTCAAGATGGCATAATAAGACACACAGCCGTTATTCCTTTCGGAGGAAATGCCATTACCGAAGACATTAAAGACGGTTGCAGCATCATTAAAAATCAAGCAGAAAAATTAAAGATACAACTTGGCTCAGCCCTATCTAGCGAAAGCAAAGAAAATGAAGTAGCTGTAATTCCAGGTCTTAGAGGAAGACCACCAAGAGAAATCTCATTAAAAAACTTAGCCAACATCATTCAGGCAAGGATGGAAGAGATTATCGATCATGTATATTATGAAATAAAAAATTCAGGTTACGAAAGTAAGCTTATTTGCGGAATTGTTGTAACAGGTGGTGGAGCTCAATTAAAGCACATCACACAATTAATCGAATATGTTACAGGCATTGATACTAGAATTGGTTATCCAAACGAACATTTGGCTACAGGTAGTGATAAAAATATTGCTAGCCCTATGTATGCAACAAGTGTTGGCTTGGTAATTAAAGGATTTGAAGCGTTAAATAAAAACACAACAAATAGTGTAAAAGCAGTCGAAATCGCAACACATTCTGATGGAAAGAAAAAAGGATTTTTCGATAAAATTTTAGATGCTAGCCACAGATTTTTAGATGACAGTGAAAAATAAATTAAAACAAATAATAATAAACTAAGTTCTTAATTCCAGACCTTCGATAAGGTTAGAAGGAGCTTTAAAACCAAAAAACTATGAAATTTAATTTGCCAAAAGACCAAGCATCTATCATCAAAGTAATTGGTGTAGGAGGTGGCGGAGGAAATGCTGTTAACCATATGTATAACCAAGGAATAACAGGTGTAGATTTTGTTATTTGCAATACGGATGCTCAAGTATTAGAATCAAGCCCAATCCCAAATAAAATTCAATTAGGAACTACACTAACACAGGGCTTAGGTGCAGGAGCAAAGCCCGAAGTTGGAAGAAATGCGGCTATTGAAGACATAGATACAATTAAATCTATCTTAGAAATAAACACCAAAATGGTATTTATCACTGCTGGAATGGGTGGAGGAACAGGGACTGGTGCTGCTCCAATAATTGCAAAAACAGCACGTGAAATGGGAATTTTAACCGTTGGTATTGTAACCATCCCCTTTAGTTTTGAAGGTAGAAAAAGAAAACAATTAGCAGAAGAAGGAATTGAAGAATTAAGACAAAATGTTGACACCTTGCTTGTTATTGATAACGATAAATTGAGAATACTGCACGGAAACCTCAAAATGAGCGAATGTTTTTCGAAAGCAGATGATATTTTAGCTGTTGCTGCCAAAGGAATTGCCGAAATTATTACGGTTGTTGGTTACATCAATGTAGATTTTGAAGACGTTAAAACGGTTATGAAAGACGGTGGAACAGCTATAATGGGTTCAGCTTCTGCTGAGGGCGAAAACAGAGCAATTGAAGCTGTTACAAATGCTATTTCTTCCCCACTTTTAAACGATAATGAAATAGAGGGAGCAAACTACATTTTATTAAACATTACTTCTGGTGATGAAGAGGTTACAATGGATGAGATTGATGAAATAACTGAATACGTTCAAAAAGAAGCAGGTAATACTGCCAATTTAATTTTTGGTAATGGATACGATGAATCATTAGGAAATAAAGTTTCTGTTACTGTTATAGCAACAGGTTTTGGGAAAAAAAATCTTAACAATGTTGGTGTAATTCAAGAGCCAACTAAAATAAAACATAATTTAGAAGACGAACAACCAATTATATCTACAGAAAACACAAATGAGCCAACTAATACTGATTTAGTTGATGAGGTTGAATCTCCATATTTAAAAACAACACAACCTGTATTGGATTTCGATACACCATCGAATGAAGAAGAAGGCACTCAAAAAATAGCTTTTAATTTAGATGATGATGAAGAAACTATTAACGAAAAACGTAACTCATTTTCTGAAAACGAAGTAACAAACGAAAATACCACGAACAATGCTTCTTCTGAAACTAGTCATGAATATAATGAAACTGAGGATGAAGAAAAAACAATTTTTTGGAACTTAAACGATGAGGTTGAAAATTATGATGCCTTAAATGAAGGTGGAACTGCAAATTCATCAAAACAAGGTGAAAACAAAATTGAAGCAGAAACTGAAGAAAAATCAGCTATGATTTATTCTCCAAAAATCCCAACAGAAGATCAATTAAGAAGAAACAACGAACGTATTTTAAAGATTAGAGAGTTGGGAATGAAAATGAAAACACCTTCAGGAATTGCAGACTTAGAAAAAGAACCAGCTTACAAAAGAAGAAACATCAACTTAAGTGAGCCACCTCATTCTTCCGAAAGCAATGTTTCAAGATTTTCACTAAATGATGATGAAGATGGAAAACCTAAATTAAAAGACGGAAACTCATTTTTACACGATAATGTAGATTAAATTGATGTGAGAATGTGTAGGTGTGTGAATGTGTGAATTTTTTAATCTTATAAACTTTATAAACTTTTAACCTTATAAACCTTATAAACTTTATAAACTTTATAAACTTTTAACCTTATAAACCTTATAAACTTTATAAACTTTATAAACTTTTAACCTTATAAACTAACTATGAACTTAACCGACCAAATAAACAACGACATCAAACAAGCCATGTTGGCAAAAGACAAGGCTAAACTAGAAGCACTTAGAGCAGTTAAAGCAGCTCTTTTGTTAGAAGCTTCAAAAGATGGAAGTGGAACCGTTTCCGAAGAAGAAGGATTAGCTATTCTAAAGAGATTGGTTAAACAACGAAAAGATGCTTCAACCATTTATCACGAACAAAACAGACCCGATTTAGCTAAAGATGAAGATTTTCAGATAGAAGTGTTAAGCGTTTATCTGCCAGCTCAAATGCCCGAAGATGAAGTTAGAAAAATAATAAAAGCAACCATTGCTCAATTAGGAGCAACATCTGCTGCTGACATGGGGAAAGTTATGGGCCCAATTATGGGTAAACTTAACGGTAAAGCAGATGGAAAATTAATTTCTACTATTGTTAAAGAAGAATTGGGGAATTAAGGCACATTTAAAGCTTGTACTTTCGCTTAAATTAGGATAGATTATTAGGTATGGTAAGATTTTTTTAAAAACCTTTTGTCTAGCAATTAAAAATGAATATCTTTGCACTCCTTTTTTGAGGAAGTTTTAAAGTAAACTTTTAATTAAAAATTTTGCGGGTGTGGTGAAATTGGTAGACACGCTAGACTTAGGATCTAGTGCTTCACGGCTTGGGGGTTCGAGTCCCTTCACCCGCACAAAGTAAGGATGAATGGGCGAGAAGTTTATCTCGAGTAAAATCGAGAGAAGTCCCTTCACCCGCACAAAGTAAGGAGTTGTTCCTTAAGAAAAAAATAAAAGGTATAAGGTTAGCCTTATACCTTTTTTAGATTTTATAAAAAATAAAAACATATCATAATGAACATTACTCAAGAAAAAATTGATGATTTAAATGCAGTTATAAAAGTGCAGTTGAAAGAAGAAGATTATCAAGATAAAATTGATACTCAACTAAAAGAATACCGTAAAAAAGCCAGTATTCCTGGATTTAGAAAAGGAAATGTTCCTATGGGGATGATTAAAAAAATGGTTGGAACCAATTTGTTGGTAGAAGAATTGAATAAAATTTTATCTGATTCATTACAAAACTATCTAATTAATGAAAAATTAGACGTGTTGGGAAATCCGCTACCAAAAATGGAAGATGAAGAAAAAATTGACTGGGAAAATCAAAAAGAATTTGAGTTTAAATATGAAGTAGGATTAGCACCTAGTTTTAATTTAGATAAATTAGATAAATTCAAATTTGAGATTTATAAAATTAAAGTTTCAGATAAAGATGTGCAGAAATATGTAGATGACTTGGCTCGTAGATACGGAAAAATGACTAATCCAGAAGTTGCTGAAGCAGGCGATATGCTTTTTGGTAAATTTGAAGAATTAGATGCTACAGGAAATATTAAAGAAGGAGGTATTAACCATTCTTCTGTTATAATTATTAAGTCAGTAACAGATAAAAAATTACAGAAAGAATTGGTAGGAGCAAAAAAAGGAGATACATTTAAAGTAAATCCAAAAAGTATTTCTGAACACCAAACAGATCAAGCAGAAGCATTAGGTGTTGATGTGAGCCAATTAAAATCCATTATCTCACAATTTAATTATACCGTAGAAAAAGTAAATAGAGTTATCCCTACCGAACTTAATCAAGAATTATTTGATAAAGTTTTTGGTCCAGAAACGGTTAAATCTGAAAAAGAGTTTAGAGCAAAAATTGCAGAAGAATTAAACAAAGGACTATTGGTTGATAGTGAAAATAAATTTATTAATGATGTGCAAGAAGAATTGTTGAAATCATTAAACTTAAAATTACCTGATGCTTTTCTTAAAAAATGGATAGTTGCTTCAAACGAAAAACCAATTTCTTCCGAGCAAATTGAAGCTGAATATGACCAATATGCAAAAGGATTAAAATGGCAATTGATAAAAAATAAAATCATTGAATTGAATGATGTGAAAGTTACTGCTGAAGAGGTTATTGATTATACCAAAGGATTACTTATGCAACAAATGCAAGGTATGGGCATGGGAGATATTGACGATGAACGACTCTCAGAAACAGCTAATAACGTATTGCAAAATCAAGAAGAAGCTAGGCGAATTTATGAAATGTTATATGATTCTAAGTTGAAAGATATCTATAAATCAACATTCAAATTGAAAGAAAAAGAAATTGATTATGAGAATTTTGTTAGTTTAGTAAATAAACAAAAATAAGTATTAAAAGCCCCTCGTTTTGAGGGGCTTTTTTTATGTAAAATTTATTTTTAATTTTGACGACATTACGACATATAATTGTACATTAGTACATTATTTTTACATCCAACATTTAAAACAATATATCTATGAATTACAACGATGAATTTAAAAAATATGCAACTAAGCACCAGGGAATTAGCAGCATGGTTTATGACCAGTATCAATCTATTTATGCTGATTATATTTCACCAACAATTATAGAAGAACGTCAATTAAACGTAGCATCTATGGATGTTTTTTCTCGTTTAATGATGGATAGAATAATTTTTTTAGGAACAGGAATTAATGATTATGTTTCAAACATTATTCAAGCACAACTATTATTTTTAGAGTCGGTTGACGCAAAAAAAGACATTCAAATTTACTTAAACTCTCCTGGTGGAGGCGTTTATGCTGGTTTAGGTATCTATGACACCATGCAATACATTGCTCCAGATGTAGCAACAATTTGTACAGGAATGGCAGCATCAATGGGAGCAGTATTATTATGTGCTGGAGCAGACGGAAAACGAACTGCTTTGCCTCACTCAAGAGTTATGATACACCAACCTATGGGAGGTGCTCAAGGACAAGCAACAGATATTGAAATTACAGCAAGAGAAATCCAAAAACTGAAAAAAGAATTGTATGATATTATTTCTAAACATTCCAAACAGCCTTATGACAAAGTTTGGGCAGATGGCGATAGAGATTATTGGATGATAGCCTCAGAAGCAAAAGAATACGGAATGATAGACGAGGTGTTAATTAGAGAAAAATAATAAAGTTGGAAGTTGGAAGACAGAAGTTGGAAGACAGAAGTTGGAAGACAAAAGTTGGAAGACAAATAATTTTTTTATCTTCGGACTTCAACTTATAAACTTATAAACTTTTAAACCATAAACTTATAAACTAGCATAATGAGCTACATAGCACAAATACACGCACGTCAAATTTTTGATTCAAGAGGAAATCCTACTGTAGAAGTAGATGTAATTACTCAAAACGGAATTTTAGGTAGAGCTGCTGTTCCTTCTGGAGCCTCAACAGGAAAACACGAAGCCGTTGAATTACGTGATAACGACAAAAAAAACTTTCTGGGAAAGGGTGTTTTAAAAGCAGTACAAAATATCAATACTGTTATTAATGAAGAACTTAATGGTGTTTATGTGTTAGACCAGACAACCATTGACAAAACATTAATAGCACTAGATGGAACTGAAAATAAAGCCAATTTAGGGGCAAATGCAATTTTAGGCGTTTCTATGGCTGCAGCAAAAGCTGCTGCGGAAGAAACAGGATTGCCCCTTTTTAAATACATTGGAGGG
>PHDR01000171.1 GCA_002841035.1 Bacteroidetes bacterium HGW-Bacteroidetes-12
TTTTTTAGTGGTAATGGTATTGTTGAACACGATGGTTTCATCGTTAATTTTATTATCGTTATAAAGTGTTTCAAAGTCGTTTAACTTTACTAAAATAGCTTTCTCACCTTGTTTATATGATTGGTTCATTCTGTCTAATAAGGTTACTTCCAGTTCTTGTTCTAATCTTTTCATCAGCTTCACAGAATTGTCCTGAGCAGTTCCACACATTCTATCGCCTTGTTCATCTACAAACAACAGAATAAACGCATCATATAAAATAGTGAATGTCCCTTTTACCATTTTTCCATGCGATTCCCATGTAGCAATAAAATCATCTATTGAGATTTGTATGTGTTTTTTAGCATCATCATCAAAATGAGTGTCACTTTGGTAAATCCAAACTTTAGCGTTATCGGGGTAATTGATGTATTCGTTGTTCATTTTGATTAGAAATTAGAAATTTTTATAGGTTTTTTGCTTGAGCAATTAGTTCGGCTAAATCGAAAACTTGTACTTCTGTGCTTTTTTCTTTAAGTTTTACACCATCCGTCATCATTGTCATGCAAAACGGACAACCTGTTGCAATAATATTAGGTTGAATTTCTAATGCCTCCTCTGTACGTTCTATATTAATTTCTTTGTTGCCTTTTTCTGCTTCTTTAAACATCTGGGCTCCTCCGGCTCCACAGCATAATCCGTTGGATTTACACCTTTTCATTTCCACCAATTCAGCATCTAGTTTTTCAATTAAACTACGTGGTGCTTCATAAACATCATTGGCTCTTCCCAAATAACAGGGGTCGTGGAAAGTAATTTTTTTACCTTTAAAAACGCCTCCCTCAACAGTTAATTTTCCTTCATTTATTAATTCTTGCAAAAACTGTGAATGATGTTTCACTTCATAATTTCCACCTAATTCAGGATATTCATTTTTTAAAGTATTAAAACAATGTGGACAAGTAGTAACAATACTTTTAACTTCGTAAGCATTCAATACCTGAATATTTCCCATAGCTTGCATTTGAAATAAAAACTCATTTCCAGCACGCTTGGCAGGATCACCTGTACAACTTTCTTCCGTTCCCAATACAGCAAAATTAATTCCTACATTATTTAATATTTTCACAAAAGCGCGAGTAATTTTTTTGGCTCTATCATCAAAACTTCCAGCACATCCTACCCAAAACAACACATCTGGTTGTTGACCTGAAGCCATCATTTCTGCCATTGTTGGCACTTTTAATTCACTCATAATTATAAGTTTATGTTCTATTGTTCGTTTTTCCAGTTTAAACGGTCCGCTTGAGCAAATTGCCAAGGAGCTCCATTATTTTCTATATTGGTAAATATTCCTGTCCACTCTGCTGGTGCTTTAGACTCTTCCATAATCAAAAATCTTCTTAAATCTACAATAATAGAAAGAGGATCGTTATTTACCGGACAAGCCTGAACACAAGCATTACAACTTGTACATGCCAGTAATTCCTCTTCAGAAATGTAATCTCTTAATAAGGATTTGTTATCCGTAAAATCTTTACCATTTTTATCCATTCCTTTTCCTACTTCCTCTAACCTATCTCTGGTATCCATCATAATTTTTCTTGGAGAAAGTGCTTTGCCTGTAATATTTGCTGGACAAACATCTGTGCAACGTCCACATTCCGTGCAAGTGTAAGCATCCATCAACTGTTTCCATGTTAAATCAGTAACATCCTTAGCTCCAAATCGTTGTGGCTCCCCTTGTGGTTCGGCAGGTGCAGCATAAGGGTCGGCACTGGGGTCGAACATCATTTCTACTTCCTTTTTTACAGAAGCCAAATTATCTAACTGACCTTTAGGAACTAATTTAGAATAAAATACATTTGGGAAAGCCAATAAAATATGAAAATGCTTAGAGTAAGGCAAGTAATTTAAGAAAGCAAAAATTCCAATAATATGAAACCACCAAGTTCCTCTTTCCAACATAATTAGAGAGGACTCGCTCATTCCTGCAAAAGCTCCCATAAGTTGTCTGCTTATTGGAAATGAACCTACATTGGTATAATGGGCACTACCTAACACTTGAAGTTGAGTATCAGCTGCATTCATTATCAAAAAAGCACTCATCAACAATATTTCGGTAATCAAAATTAAGTTGGCATCTGTTTTTGGCCAAGCGGTCATTTCTTTTCCGAAAAAACGTTTAATACGTAATACATTTCTTCTAATTAAAAAGATAACACAGGCTACTAAAACTAATAATGCCAAGCCTTCAAAAGCAGCAATAAGGAAATGGTAAAAACCTCCCAGAAATGAAAACAGACGATGCGTTCCTAAAATTCCATCAAGAACAATTTCTAAAACTTCTATATTAATGATGATGAAACCTACATAAACAACAATGTGCAAAAATCCTGCAAAAGGGCGAACCACCATTTTCGATTGTCCCAATGCTACACGAGCCATCAAGCTGAAACGCTCTGCTTTATTGTCGTTTCTATCTAGGTCTTTCCCTAACTTAATGTTTCTTATGATTGTTTTAAGGTTTTTGGCAAACAAGCCACCTGCTGCAATCAGTAATACCATAAAAATGATGCTCGATATTTCCATATATTGGTTAAGTCTAATATTTTGTCAATTTCTAATCTCTAATTTCTAATGCCGTAAAAACAAGAATTTTCAATTCTTTATTTTTACGAGCATCCTCGAAAAATTAGTTTTTTACAAAAAACATTTTTCGGGATCTCCAACTTCTATTCCCGCTTATCCTTTTTTCCAAAAAGTGAAAAATGAACATATCTTTTTGGATTAGCTTCAAAATCAATAAGTAACTTGTCTAAGTCACGGGTAACGCTTTCTAAGTTTTTGTATAAAGAATCGTTGGTCATTAATTGTCCCATTGTTCCTTCTCCTTTATTAATATTTTCCATTATTAAGGAAATGTTTTCAAATGTTTTGTTCGCTTTTTCTAGGGTTGTTTTGATGTCAATTTCTTTTAAGGAATCTCCTAACTCTTTGTAAGTTTTTAGCACAGGACGAACAGCGGTTATTGTTGTGTTTGCATTATTAGCTACTTCTTCAAATTTATCTAGTGTGTTTTTTAAATTTGCCAATGACATTTTTAAGTTGCGTTTATTTTGGTCATCAAAAATTGCATTAAAATTTTCAAGCGTTGTTTTCATTTTTATAATAGTAGAGTCTAACGAAACCATTAATTTTTCAGCTTTTTGCTTCATAGGGAGCAATTGTTCGTTCACACCATCTAACATTGATTTTTCAAAATGAGAAGGAATAGTATCGCCATTGAAAAGTTCAACTGAAGAATTTCCTAAACTTAATCCAATTCCTTTTGAGCTTAATAAATCCAGACTGATAAGATTTGCTACGGAATTGTTTGGTATTTGTATCGTTTCATCAGTAATTGTTAATTCAACTATAATGTTTCCTGAATGGTCGTTTTTGAAATAAATATCACTTACCAAACCTATTTTAAATCCATTAACTAACACAGGAGAGGAGTTTGTTAATCCACCAATAAATGGGTATTCTGTATAAATTACTTTTTTAGTTCCAAACAGAAGTGTTCCTTTTAAGTAATTGTATCCCCATATAAAAAGAGCAATTGCTAATATTGCAACAAAACCAACACGTATTTCTTTTGATATTTTCATAACTATTTATTAGGCGTACAAATATCGTTAAAGTGATTTTATCTACCAACAAAATTGATTGTTTATTTATTTTTGAAGGACTTCCTAGTCCAAACAGTCTAAAAACTTAAGGAGAGGTAGTTCTTTTAATGAGGTGGTTATCTTGTTCTAAAATAGCGTTAAACCAAAAATGTGTTACAAACCTGAAAAGCAAACAAATAAAACTACTTTTTATAGTGATGTGTTGAAGGAAAAAGTTTTTCAAGATTGATTTATATTTGTAAGCTTGTGCTGATGACATTTTAAATTATCCAAACAACACATCTTGCATGGTATAAATTCCTTTTTTGTTAAAAATAAATTCAGCGGCAATAACCGCTCCATGAGCAAATCCTTCTCGGTTGTGTGCCGTATGTTTTATTTCAATATCATCAATATATGATGAATAAGTTACTTGATGAGTTCCTGGAACATTTTCAATTCGGTGGGCTTCGATAAACAACTCCTTTTTATCTGTTGTTGGTTTAATTCCCCATTTGTTTTTTGCATCTAAATTATTAATAATTCCTTCTGCTAAACTGATGGCTGTTCCGCTTGGAATGTCGAGTTTTTGAGTGTGATGTATTTCTTCTACCTTCACATTATAATTAGTATGATTATTCATCAGTTTGGCTAACATTTCGTTTAATTTGAAAAACAAATTTACGCCCACACTGCAATTGGTTGCGTATAACAATGTGCCATTGTGCTTTTTGCATTTTTGCTTTACTTCTTCAAATAAATGATACCAACCTGTTGTACCAACAACAAGAGGCACATTGTTTTCTAAACAACTATTTATTGAGTTTATAGCATTTTCGGGAGTGGTAAACTCTATGGCAACATCTACTTTTTTTAAATTAGTTGAATTCAAATCAGCTGCATTGTGTCTTGAAATTTTTAACGTAACCTCATGCCCTCTTTCAATAGCATTGCGTTCAATTACTTTTCCCATTTTGCCGTAGCCTATTATTGCAATTTTCATATTTTTCTTTTTAGTGATGAGTGGTGAGTGGTAAGTGGTGAGTAATGAGTGGTGAGTAATGAGTTTCTTCACATTGTTACATTCACACATCTACACATTTACACATCTACACATTCACACATCAATACCCGTATTTTTCTTTCCAATTTTGTTTTAAAAAAGCCCTTAAAGAAGCTTCTTTGGTGTTGTTTCCTGGTTCATAAAGTTTGGTGTTTTTTATATCGTTTGGCAAATATTCTTGTGCTTTAAAATTGCCTTCGTAATTATGCGAATATTGATATTCTTTACCGTAGCCAATTTCTTTCATCAATTTTGTTGGTGCGTTTCTTAATGCCAGCGGAACGGGTAAATTTCCTGTTTGTTTTACCAACTCTTGTGCATTGTTAATTGCCATATAGGAAGCATTGCTCTTTGGCGAAGTTGCTAAATAAATAACTGTTTGTGAAAGAATTATTCTCGATTCGGGCATACCAATTACATTCACAGCCTGAAAACAGTTGTTGGCAATTACCAACGCTGTTGGATTTGCGTTACCAATATCTTCCGATGATAAAATGAGCAACCTACGGGCAATAAATTTAGGGTCCTCCCCTCCTTCTAACATTCGAGCCAACCAATAAACCGCTGCATTGGGGTCGCTTCCTCTAATTGATTTGATGAAGGCAGAAATAATATCATAGTGTTGGTCGCCTGTTTTATCATACCTAACAAGGTTTTGCTGAATAATTTGCACAACAAAATCGTTGGTTATGGGTGTTTTTTCGTTGGGCAACCCATTTACCACAATTTCAAAGGTGTTTAGTAGTTTTCGGGCATCACCGCCAGAAAGTTGAAGTAACGATTCTGTTTCTTTTAGATTAATATTTTTTGTTTTCAAAAATTCATCTTCTTTAAGTGCATAATTCAACACCGAAAGTAAATCTTCTTTTGAAAGTTCTTTTAACACATAAACTTGACACCGAGAAAGCAGGGCAGAAATAACTTCAAACGATGGGTTTTCGGTAGTAGCACCAATTAATGTAATAATTCCTTTTTCAACTGCTCCCAAAAGCGAATCTTGTTGCGATTTGCTAAACCGATGAATTTCATCAATAAACAAAACAGGGTTATTTGTTCCAAAAAATTGCTGTGATTTTGCTTTGTCAATAACTTCACGAACGGCTGCAACTCCTGAATTTATGGCACTTAACGTGTAAAAAGGTCGTTTTGCATATTGGGCAATAATGTTGGCTAAGGTGGTTTTACCAACACCTGGAGGTCCCCAAAAAATCATGGAAGGAACAACCCCTTTTTCTATTAAACTACGCAACGAACTCCCCTCGCCAACAATATGTTGCTGCCCTACATAGTTTTTAAAAGAAGTAGGTCTGAGGCGTTCGGCTAATGGTATGGTTGATTGCAAAATAGTTAATTGATAAATTTATGGTTACTTATTTTAATAAAAATATGGTTACTTATTTCAATAAAAATAGGACGCTGATAACGCTGATTCTTATGATTAAATAAGATTTTATTTATTTGAAAACACCTTACGTTTGAAATTAGGTTTTTTACCAAAATTCAAGAGTAATCCAACTTCAATATCAGTTGCTTTTAAATAATTTATTAGTTGAAATTCATGTTCTTCACATAAAGATTCCGCAGCTTTTAATTCAATAATAATAC
>PHDR01000172.1 GCA_002841035.1 Bacteroidetes bacterium HGW-Bacteroidetes-12
GGAAGAACTTCAAGTTTCTTTTAATCAAATTTGCTTCGGTCTATACAAACAGGCTTTCGTTTCACTAAGAAGTGGTTTAGAATTAGGTATGTTATCTGTTTATTTTAACATCAATGATGACGGGCATAACGCAGTTAAAGAATGGCTAAATGCAAAAGACAACAAAGAAGCAAACACACCAAGAGCAGAAACAATTTGGAAAATTTTGCTTTCAAACAACAACATCAAAATTTTTAACGACAAACATAATTTAAGGCAAACATTTGATAATCTTGGTTACTTACATAATTACGTTCATACAAAAGGTGCTAAACACTCAAATAGAATGGGTGTTTTAAAAAGCAATTTTCAAACTTTTGAATCGAAGCTAATATCAAAGTGGTTAGATTCTTATGCTGATATAATTTCATTGGTTAGCACACTTCATCTATTAAAATATCCAATTTCAGTTGTTAAGTTCGACTACCGTAAAAAATTCGGAATAGACATTCCTAGTTTTGGTGGTTTAGAAGAATATAACATTGATAAAATCGCTTCAATTTTACCAGAAAAATATATAGAAGACATTGAAATTCTAGCCAATGAAGACCCTACAACACAAGAGACAATTAAAGAAATAAGTGCATTTCCCGATATGACAGAAGAGCAAGTTGAAGAGCAAGTAATCAATTTAGAAAAAATGTCAATCGAAAATGGTGAAGGTTTTACAAAATGGTTAGAAAATCAAGAGAAATTTCTCAAATCGTTTGGACAAAGTGAATTTGATGAAAAAATGAAAACAAGAATTGAATTGCTTAGAAAATGGGCAACCGAAAACGACTTTTTAGAATCAAAAGCAAAAAGAATGGGATGGGACATATAAAACCAACGCTCTACAGCCACACACATTGCCAAGTCGCACCAGCCAACGCTAAAACCAAAACTTGGCAAAGAGTGGGTCTGTCCAACCGCACGACCAAAACGACCGACAAACCAACGGACGAAAAAGAACACCGAAGCGATAACATCACCTATACGCAAGCAGGGGTTTCGTGCTTCGTAGGACAGGAAAGTGCTAAATTTAAAGTTCAGTTCTTCGTAGGAAGTTCAGTGGTAAAAATCCCTGCCTGCGTATAGCTGAGAACCGTTGTACATCATGCTAAAAGCATCATATGAACACAGACCTAATTTTAAAAAACATCGCAAAACACATTTCTCTCACAGAAGAAGAAAAATTATATTTTCTGTCTTTGTTGAAAGAATTGACATTTAAAAACAAGCAATACATCACTCAAGAAGGAGCTATTTGCAAACACGTAACTTTTATAAATACAGGCTGTTGCAGAACTTTTAATATTGACAATAACGGATTTGAGCATATTCTCAATTTTGCTTCTCAAGATTATTGGGTTGGCGATTTATACAGTATTATAACAAAAAAACCTGGCGTATTTTTTATTCAAGCAATGGAAAAAACAGAAGTCTTACAAATTGCAAAATCCGATTTAGATAATTTATACCTTAAAATCCCGAAATTTGAACGGATGTTTCGCATTTTGACAGAAAACGCCTATGTAGATACACAAAATAGAGTGATGGAGGGTTTGGGTTTAACGGCAAGTGAACGATATGATATTTTTACTAAAAAATATAGTGGGATAATACATTTGTTGCCACAAAAACAAATTGCTCTTTACCTAGGTGTTACACCCGAATTTTTTAGTCGAATGAAAAAAAAGTCTAACTCTTAACCTAGGTTATTGGTTGACGGCTTTGTGCTAAACTACCTTTGTGTTTTAATAATCTAAAATTATAAAAACATGAAGTTAAAATCTATAGCATTAGCAGGCTTACTGCTTACAACTGGTTTGGCTTTTGCCACTACCCCACAATCTGTTACAGTATTAAAATTTGGCGATGCCAATACGTTATTTATAGGCGACAGCAAATCGGCTACATTGTATGCTTATACTGTGCCAGTCAGTACAAATCCAGAAGCCCAAAAGGCTTATAATATTCATGATTTAAGTATTAAAATTGCAGCTTTTGCAAAGGTAGGTGTAATGGATATAATCGTAAGAGATATGGCATTAAATCCTACTTCAAAAGAAGCCTACATTGCTTTCGATACCAAAACTAAAACTGGTTATGTGTCGCAAATAATAGTAGTAAATCAGGCAGGGACGATTCGGAAATTTGATTTAGTAAATACAAAACATACCGAAACTAAAATCAACGATGCTCCAACCAGCGATTTGAAAATTTGGGACAAAACTTCTTTGCGTTCTTTGACCTTTACTGACATAGATTTTCACAACGGTAAAGTGTATATCAGCGGAATGTCCAATGCTGAATTTTCTTCTGCTCTTAGAGTGATTGACTTTCCTTTTAACAACAAGGTAAGTACATCTTCCGTTGAAATTTTTCACGCAGTACACGGACAAAATGAAACCAGAGCACCTATTCAAACTTTACAATTCATAACTTTAAACAACGAAGATTATATTTTAGCGGCTTACACTTGTACGCCTTTGGTATTAATTCCTGTTAAAGAAATTAAATCTGGGGCTCATATTGTAGGTAAAACCATTGCCGAAATGGGCTACGGAAATACACCCGTTGACATCATCAAATTTCAATCAGAAGGCTTTGATAAAAAACCTTATGAAGGGATTATTCTAGCTAATAGAAATCGAACTGCACAGTTTATAAATATCAATGATATTGGTAAAAGTGCAACGGAAGTAGGTGTAAGCTATGTAGGAATGATAGAACATACAGGAACACCTATTACTAATTTACCGATGACAGGTTTATTGCAAATGGATGACCAAGACGACTTTCATATTGTTGCGATGAGAAGAAATGATGAAACTGGAAGTTTAGAGTTAATCTCATTCCTGAAAAATATGTATTTGCGATTAGATGAATTTGTATCAGAATACGACCAGCCTGGCTATAAATACGAAGGGCAACAACTGCAAATGAAAGAGTATCAAAACATGATGATACAAGATTTAGGAAAAGACAAATTTTTGAAAAAATAAAAAGAGCTATAAATTTTGCAGTTGCACATCTCATTTGTGCAACTGCATTAAAAAAAAAACTAAAATGAAATCATCAAGATTAGAGGCTTTCAGCGATGGCGTTTTAGCCATAATTATTACAATTATGGTATTGGAATTAAAACCGCCCGAAGCAACTAATTTAGAAGGGTTAATTTCAATTGTGCCCATTTTTATAAGCTATTTAGTAAGTTTTTTGTATGTAGGTATATATTGGAATAGTCATCATCATCTCTTCCAAATTACAGAATCCGTAAATGGAAAAATACTTTGGGCAAATTTACATCTGCTATTTTGGCTTTCCTTAATTCCTTTTACAACTTCATGGATAGGAGAAAATCATGTAGAATCTGTGCCTGTTGCGCTATATGGATTTGTATTTCTGATGAGTGCTATAAGCTTCTTAATATTAAAAACTCAAATCCTTAAAAATCATGAAAAGTCTGCAATAATCCATCAAATGGTTGGCTCACACAAAAAAGAATACATGTCTCTTGCTATTTATGTATTTGGGATAGGTTTTGCATTTATCAATACTTCCATAGCGATTATATGCTTTATGGGTGTAGCATCGGTTTGGTTTTTACCCGACACTAGAATAGAACGAAACACATAACTTACAACTCCATTTATAGATGCTGAAAATCAAGTGTTTACTTTACTTTACTTTTTTTTTAACGATTACCGTTTTTGCTCAAGAAAGCAAACCTAAAATCATTGAGGTATATCCAACCACCGATTCAATTCCTGTAAACATTCTTCGGTTTTATATTCATTTTTCTGCACCAATGCAAGAAATGGATATTTTAAAACATATAAAACTAACTAACCAAGATGGCAAAAACATCACTGGTGTTTTCTTTGAAAATCAGTATGAATTATGGAACGAAAGCCGCACAGAAGTTACGCTAATTGTAGATCCTGGCAGAGTAAAACTAGGTCTTTTAGCAAACAATACAATGGGTAGAGCTTTTGATGAAGGCAAAAAATATACTTTAATAATTGATAGTCTATTGATGGATTTTAACGACCGAAAATTAAGCGAAAGTTTTACCAAAACATTTATAGCTGTAAAAGAAGATATGCAACCTCCTGACCCCAAAAGTTGGAAAGTACTCTTACCAAAAGCAAACACAAAAGAAGCCATAGTGATTGATTTTAAAGACAAAATAGATCATATTTCTGCCTATACATTAATTAAGATTATAAAAAACGGAACAGAAATTAAAGGCGATATTTTATTGGTAAACGAAGAACAAAAATGGGCTTTTAATCCCCATAAAAATTGGGAAAAAGGGAGTTATCAAATTCATATAAATTCTAGTTTAGAAGATATTGCAGCCAATTCTGTAAACCAAATATTCGACCATAAAACATCGGATTACAACACAAAAAGTAAAGATGATTTTATTTTAAATTTCAATATAAAATGATAAAAAACATCCTTCTATATATTGCAATTTTAGTATTTAATTTCACATCAAAAGCACAGAAATTACCACAAATAAAAGCATTAAGAGCAGAAGAAAATTATAGTATTTTGCTTAAAGATGATACGCTTCGCAATATTTCATTTTTCAATCAATTAAAAGCCATACCGTTTAATAAAAGTAAATCTATTTATATGGGTTTTGGAGGCGAATTCAGACCTCGATGGGAACATACCGACAATAAAAATTGGAGTACAAAAGATGCAGCCGATGAAAATTTTTATTCGCAACGCATCATGCTTCATACCGATTTGCATTTGAGCAAATATATTCGATTTTTCGGACAACTGACACATGGTTTGGTGTCTTTAAATGAACCTGTTTATGTACAATCTGATAAATTAGATTTGCACCAATCCTTTGCCGAATTTACCGTTCCTATAAACGAAAAGACTTTGAAAATAAGAGCAGGACGGCAAGAGTTATTGCTCGGCTCGGGACGTTTGATGGCTTTTAGAGATGGTCCAAATAGCCGTAGAAGTTTTGATATGGCTCGTATTATGTTTGACGGAAAAGGGTTTAATTCAAATTTATTTTTTGGACGAGAAGTAAAAGTTCCAGATGGTTTTTTTGATAATAATTCAGCCGATGCTCCTTATACTTGGGGTATGGGATTAACTGCTGATACCAAGAAGTTTTTGGGTAATACAACCGTTTATTATATTGGTTTTGATGCGAAATCAGTAAAATACAACGATGGAATTAATCCTGAAACACGCCATACTATCGGATTAAGACGCTTTGGGGATATAGGAAAACGATTTAAATACAATACTGAACTTAATTATCAATTTGGGAAATTTGGCAATAAAACCATTAGTGCATTTTCTATAGAAGGCGATTGGCATTACAACTTAATCAACACAAAATTCAAACCCGATTTGGGAATCAAATTAGATTATGTTTCGGGGGACAAAAACCAAGGTGATAACAAGTTAGGAACATTCAATCCCTATTTTAATAACCCTGCCTATTTTGGATTGATTACTCAAGTAGCAGCGATGAATATGTTTGACATTCACCCTTCAATAAAATTACAATTCACCGAAAAATTAAGTACAACTATCGAAGCTGATTTTTATTGGCGAGCCCAATTGAATGATGGCTTGTACAGTGGTTCAAAATCCTTAATTAGAGCATCAAACAACAACCAAAGCCGCTGGATTGGATGGCAAAGCGGACTGAAATTAGATTATGAAATTAATCGGTATTTAAAATTATCCAGCGAAACGTATTATTTTGTAGCAGGTAATTTTGTAAAAGAAACAGGAGATTCTAACAATACTTTTTACAATGGATTAACGATGTGGATTGGGTTTTAAAGAAGCACGAACGTACAACATAATATACTCAAACTTCTAAAATAGAGTTGGTAAAATGATTCTCAACATTGAGAATGACAAATTCATTGAAAAAATTACGAAATTTATTCAAAAGGGAAAAGTTGATTTTTGGAATGAGTTGAATTTGTCTGAGCAAAAAGAAATCGAAAAAGGAATTAAACAGTTGAATAAAGTTGAAAAAGTTGAGTTTAACGACTTTTAAAAAAAGATTTCTTAAAGAGTAAAAAAACCAAAAAGATAATAAAAAAGCATCATTTACACCTGCACCTGGAATCTTAATGTCTTAATATCTATATTCTATCGTCTAGTTAATAATAAAGCATTGTCACTCGAATAATTCTTTGCATTACTGTATAAATAATCTTCAGCTTTTTCTACTATTCCTTCAATGT
>PHDR01000173.1 GCA_002841035.1 Bacteroidetes bacterium HGW-Bacteroidetes-12
ATTTTATATAATCGGTTAACGCCAGTTTTTGTAGATTCCGATCCGGTAACACTTGGTATAAGTTTAGAGGATTTAGAACGCAAGTACGATAAGGATTGCGTTGCCGTTATGCCAGTTCATTATGCAGGCCACCCAGTACCAATGGAGAAACTAGTGACTTGGGCAAAAGAAAGAAACCTAAAGGTTATTGAGGACTGTGCCCATACTGCAGGAGGAATGTATAAAGGCAAAATGCTGGGTACTTGGGGCGATATTGGCTGCTACTCCTTTGAGGAGAAAAAACTTATGACCACAGGCGATGGAGGAATGATGGTAACAAACGATCCAGAACTTTTTAAAGATGTAAAAGCCATGCGTTGGGTTGGTATTGACAAAGATAACTGGAAAACCGCTCAAGAATATACAACCGCCAACCACGATGCCATGCATTGGTTTTACGAGTTGAATGTGCTTGGTTACAAGTATAACATGAACGATTTGGCAGCATCCATTGGCCTTGTTCAGCTAAAGAAACTACAAAAGTTTAACCTGCGCCGCTCCCAGATTATCCGGCAGTATTTAGATGGACTAAAAGGAATTAACGGTGTTGAACCACTGCTCCCTTTCGAACCCGAAAGCTATCCATACCAAATGTTCGGAATAAGGGCTGAGAAAAGGGATGAACTAATGATTTACCTAAAATCAAAAGGAATTGCTTCGGGTTGTCACTACACACCACTTAGCGTTCAACCATTGTTTAAAGCCTACGGTAACAATTGCCCTTTTATTGAGGACGAATCTAACAGGTTTATTACGCTACCTTTGCATGCCGATTTAACAGATGAAGAGGTAGAATACATAATAGATACAATTAAATATTTTTAAACAAACCAATCAAAACCCACTTAACCGTTCATTTTCCAATCAATCAATCAATCAATAATACTTACTTCCCTTGAAAACCGGCTTAGGATTATATCAAAAATACAGATTGTTTATAGCATATCTCAACCTAATGTGTTTCTGGCTAAGAAAAACACTTATTGGTTTTGATGTAGCCAATCAATTTTTACAAAGAGCAGACAAGTATTCTGTTTTGCTTATTTTAATTAAAAACGGAGCAACAATTGGTCGAGATTGTGATATTGAAACAGGGCAAGTATTTCATAACTGCAAAGACTATTCAAATCTAATTATCGGCAATAATTGTCATATTGGTAAAAATTGTTTTTTCGATTTAAGGGATAAGATAAACCTAGGTGATAATGTGGTTGTATCAATGAAAAATACATTTGTAACTCATATTGATATTAGCAAATCAAGGTTAACACATATTTATCCAAACGTTAGTAAGCCAATAATAATCAACGATAATGCATATATTGGAGTAAGTTCTACAGTTTTAATGGGGGTAGAAGTAGGGAAAAATTCATTTATTGCTGCAGGTGCAGTGGTGGTAAATAACGTTGTTGCAAACACAATGGTTGGGGGAATTCCAGCGAAAAAAATTAAAGATATAATCTCATGAAAATAGCATTGATTACAGGAATTACAGGACAGGACGGGGCATACCTGGCAGAATTTTTATTAAAAAAAGGTTATACTGTACATGGCATAAAGAGAAGATCTTCATTATTTAATACCGAAAGAATAGATCATCTATATCAAGATCCTCATGAAGAGGACAAAAAATTTATTCTGCACTATGGAGACATAACGGATTCTTCGAATGTTATAAGTTTGATACAAAAAATTAAACCTAATGAAATATATAATTTAGCAGCACAGTCTCACGTTCATGTAAGTTTCCAAACACCAGAATACACGGCCAATGTTGATGCACTAGGAACTCTAAGAATACTAGAGGCTGTTCGTTTACTTGGTATGGAAAAAACATGCAGAATATATCAAGCATCTACTTCAGAATTATTTGGAAAGGTTACCGAAATACCCCAAACAGAAAAAACGCCATTTTATCCAAGAAGTCCTTACGGTGTTGCCAAATTGTATGGCTATTGGATTACGGTTAATTACCGTGAAGCTTACAACATGTACTGTTGCAATGGCATATTATTTAATCATGAATCTCCGGTGCGCGGAGAAACATTTGTTACCCGAAAAATAACACGTGCAGCAGCACGAATTGCATTGGGCTTGCAAGAAAAATTTTACCTAGGCAATCTAGATGCTCAAAGAGACTGGGGCCATGCAAAAGATTATGTGGAAGCCATGTATTTGATGTTGCAACAAGACCAACCAGAAGATTATGTAATTTCGACAGGCATTACTACACGAATTCGCGATTTTGTGTTGAAAACATTTAGAGAATTGGGTATAGAATTGGATTGTAGAGGAGAAGGCGCTGAAGAAAAGGTATATATTAAAAGATGCTTAAACCCAGAATTTCAGTTAAACGAAGGTAAAATCATACTGGAAGTGGACCCCAACTATTATCGCCCTACCGAAGTGGATTTACTCATTGGCGATTCAACCAAAGCCAGAACTCAATTGGGATGGAATCCCAAATATGATTTAGATGCATTGATAAAAGAGATGGTGTGGTCTGATGTTGATTTGATGAAGAAGGATGTTTACCTTAAAAATGGTGGGTTTACCGTTAAAAACTATTTCGAATAATGCAAAAAGTCGATACAGTTTTATTGTTTGGCGCATCGGGTATGGTGGGTAGAAATCTTGCAGATTATGCTCCGAAGCATATCCAACTTTTGACTCCAACAAGTAAAGAGGTTAACCTGTTTGACTTTGAGCAAACAAAAGGCTATATTAAAAAACACGAACCCTCATTAATTATTCATAGTGCTGGAATTGTTGGCGGAATACAAGCTAACATTGCCAATCCTGTTAAATTCTTAATTCAAAACACCGATATAGGACGCAACTTGATATGGGCCGCTTTCGAAAGTGGTGTTAAGAAGCTATTAAATCTAGGCTCATCTTGTATGTATCCAAAGGATGCAACAAATCCTCTCAAAGAGGAATACGTTTTGACAGGCGAGCTAGAACCCACAAACGAAGGATATGCTTTAGCAAAAATATTTTCTCAACGATTGTGTGCTTATATCAATAGAGAAAATAATGAGTTCAAATACAAAACAGTTATCCCCTGCAATCTTTATGGGAAGTATGACAAATTCTCTCCCGATAAATCCCACATGATACCTGCAGTCATTCGTAAAATCCATGAAGCAAAAACATCAAATAGTTCTTCTGTGGAGATATGGGGAGATGGAAATGCAAGAAGGGAATTTATGTATGCTGGAGATTTGGCCCAAATGATTTGGGAGTGTGTTCAAAATTTTGAGAAAATACCCGATATATTAAATTTAGGGTTAGGACACGATTCAACAATAAATGAGTACTATAAAACTATAGCAAAAGTAATTGACTATAAAGGGCAGTTTAGTCATGACCTAACAAAACCTGTGGGTATGAAACAAAAACTTGTAGATATAACTAAGCAGAATACTTTGAGGCTCATGCCTAATCACACTCTTGAAGAAGGCATAAAAATGACTTACGATTTTTTTCTTACACAAAGCACAAAGAAATGACCTATCCACTAGCAACTAATACCTGGGACGAAAATGAGAAAAATGCCATGCTTGAAGTTATGGAATCAGGTATGTATACAATGGGCACTAGAGTAAAAGAGTTTGAAAACCAATTTGCTCAAATCTTTGGTAGTCATTATGCTGTTATGGTAAACTCAGGTTCTTCGGCCAATTTGCTTGCTATAGCCTCTCTTTTTTATAAACAAAACAACCCATTAGAACAAGGAGATGAAGTTATAGTCCCAGCAGTCTCTTGGTCAACAACCTACCATCCCCTACAACAATATAACCTAAAACTTAGATTTGTTGATATTGATCTTGGAACCCTTAATTATGATTTAGAAGCTCTTGAAAATGCAATTACTTCTAACACAAAGATGATAGTTGCAGTAAATCTGTTGGGTAACCCTAATAATTTTAACGAAATCAATAGTATTATTGGCGAACGGAACATTATTCTAATTGAAGATAATTGCGAATCGATGGGTGCGAAGTATGATGAAAGATATGCTGGCACATTTGGGGTAATGGGAACGTTTAGCACTTTTTTTAGTCATCATATTTCCACCATGGAGGGCGGGGTTGTATTAACAAATGACGAAGAATTGTATCACATTATGTTATCACTACGCTCACATGGATGGACAAGACATCTACCAGAGAAAAACCTTGTGACGGGTCAAAAATCAAAAGATGTTTTTGAGGAGTCTTTTAAATTTGTTTTACCAGGCTACAACCTAAGACCGGGAGAACTGCATGGTGCAATTGGGATAGAACAGCTAAAGAAATTACCAGAAATCATTTCTGAAAGAAGAAAAAACGCAGATTACTTTAATAAATTATTCTCCAATCATCCTTTTATCTTAATCCAAAACGAAATTGGCGAAAGTTCATGGTTTGGTTTTTCATTAGTACTCCGAAGAGATGCCCCTTATTCGAGGAAACAACTGATTACAAAACTTCAAGAAAACAGCATAGAATGTAGGCCAATTGTATCTGGTAACTTCTTAAAAAATCCAGTTCTTAAATACTATAAATACACTATATCGGGTAAAATTGTTAATGCAGATTTTATTGATCAGAATGGTCTATTTGTTGGAAATCATCATTACAATATTTCTGAAGAAATAGAAAGGTTATATAAAATTTTGCAATGAATATAATTAGGTTAAAAGGGGGTATTGGTAATCAACTGTTCCAATATGCTTTTGGATGTGCTCAAAAAGAAAATGAAATAACAGTAAAATACGATATATCCTCTTTTGAAGGATATCGTCATGCATTTCGATTGAAATATTTTAATGTAGATATTGAAAATGAAAATACCGATTTATTTACAAAGACAAAACCTTTTAAACCGTGGTTTCAGGGTAGCAAAAACATTTTTAAAAAGGTTTTAAAAAGGTTTAGTATTTATTTCGAAGACATTTTTTATATAAAACGTAAAGTTATTTACTCAAGAAAATCATATGATTCAAGATTGCTTAAAGTAGACAACAAATTTTTTGATGGATATTGGGCTAATTCTAAGTATTTTCAAAATGTTTTGCCAAGTTTAAGGAAGGATGTTTGCATCCGACAAGAATTTTATAACTACGATTATTCCGAATTACGTAAAAAAATAGAACAATCAACAACACCCGTTGTCTCTATCCATATACGAAAAGGTGATTATTTGTGGGAAGAAAACACGAAAATATTCGAGGAGATATCGTTAGACTATTACTACAAATCATTAGATTTTATTTATAAAAGAATAGGAGAATTTACTTTATTTATTTTTAGTAATGATATTGATTGGTGTAAAACTAATTTTAAATACAACAAAACCATTGTGTTTATAGATGATAATTATACACTTGAGGATTATCATGAATTTGAACTAATGAGGCTATGTAATCATAACATAATTGCCAACAGCACATTCTCCTGGTGGGCGGCATATTTAAATAATAATTCTGATAAAATTGTTATAGCTCCTAGAATATGGTATGCAAATGAAAGCAGACAAAAAAAACATGAAAGAAATGGGTTTATACCTGAAGATTGGATAAGGCTGTGAGTAACGAATCGCTTAGTAAAACAGCAGCCAAATCCTTTTTTTGGGTTGCAATTGATGTATTGGGGCAGAGATTGTTGCAATTTATTATAGGGATTATCTTAGCACGAATACTATTACCTCAAGAATTTGGCTTAATTGGCTTAATATCTATATTTCTAGCCTTTTCGATGGTTTTTATTGAAAGTGGCTTTTCTTTTGCTTTAATTAGAAAAAAAGAGATTGAAGACATTGAATATACTACTGTGTTTTGGTTTAACCTTGGTACGAGTATTGTATTTTATGTAATACTTTTTTTATCGAGCACTTTAATTGCAAAGTTTTACGATCAGGATATCCTTATTAATATCATAAAATTAGTTGGGCTTAACTTAATAATAAATGCAATTGGTAGTACACAAAATGTTAGACTTAGAAAAGAATTAAGATTCAAAGAGATAACGATTATTGGTTTTTTCTCAAAAATAATCTCTGGCAGCATAGCTCTTTATATGGCATTTAATGGTTATGGTGTATGGAGCCTTGTGGCACAGCAACTAATTTTAAATTCAGTAAAAGTCATCTTAATGATTTACATTAATTGGTTTTTACCCTCCCTGAATTTTTCTATTTCTCATTTTAAATCCCTATTTTCTTTCAGCTATAA
>PHDR01000174.1 GCA_002841035.1 Bacteroidetes bacterium HGW-Bacteroidetes-12
ATTCGAGGTATTCTTTTGAACGTTTTTCACCCTCATTTTTAAATTGATTAAATGCCTCATGATTAATATAAGTGATGGCTTCAATAGTATGGTATTTTCCATCAAAACTCGTAGGGTCTTTAAGGGTTGTACAACTTACAAACAATCCTGCAAAATCATCGCCCGATGTTATATCAAGGTTCATCATTTCATCGTAAAGATTGTCCGTATCTCTATCAGGCATCATCCAAATATTACCTGAATCTAAACCTGCTTTTCTAACATCCATATCTACAATTAAAAATAGCATAAGAGAAGTGCAAGAATAGGTTGTTTTATTAAGTTTAGACATTAATTTTGAGCTTAGATGATTTGCTCCTACCATGTCTAAATAGGTTTTGCTAGGATCTGCATTGGAAATAATTCTGTTGGCAAAAATCTTCTCTCCACTTTCAAGTTCAACGCCCACTGCTTTTTTCTTTTTTTCTCCCTCAAGTAATATTTGTTTCACACTTTGCTGAGTTCTTATTTCTCCACCAAAATTTTTGATGCGATTGGTCATTGCTTTAACAATAGCTCCACCACCGCCCATCGGATAAAATCCACCACTAAAATAATGATCCATAACGGCACAATGTAAAGGAAAACTTGCCTTTTGGGGTGCTAAACCATGGTCGCCACATTGTACATTCAACACTTTTTGTAACAAAGGGTCTTTAATGTGCCAACCTATTACTTTTTTCAAACTAAATAATCCATATTTACCGAGGTGTCGGGTGCGAAAAGGGATGGTGATGTTATCCCAAAAACCACTCATTTTAGGAATTAACTGTAATTCTCTACTTACATCTTTTACCGTTTTTAAATAGGTTGCGATATTTTTTTTCTCAGCAGGAAATCTTTCCGAAAGGGATAGCTTTAATTCATCATAGTTGGCAGGAAGATGAATTCGTTCATTGCCTATCCAGCAATGTTCATAAGCCTTAGCATTCATTTTAAAGAAAACCAACTCATTGGCGATACCCAATCCTTCATACAGTTCATGGGTAGATTCTCCTTTGTCTAATAAACCAATGTAGTGAACCCCTGGAGTAAAACGATGACCGTTTAAGTAAAAACTATGACACCAACCTCCAGGTACATAATGTTGTTCTAACACCAACACTTTTTGTCCAGCACGAGCAAGGCATATTGCAGCAGATAAACCTCCTGCACCAGAACCAATAATGATAGTATCAAACTCCATAAAAATAAAAAGCTGAAATTAATATATTTATGGGATTAATGAATTGATTATCTTATAAAATAACATAATATTAACCTGACGGCAATATGTCGATAAAGCAAAACTGAATAACTAATTGACTATCAGCTAAAATCTTAATGTCTTAATATCTATATTCTATCGTCTAGTTAATAAGTTGAAATACTATAAAATAAATAGTAACATTGTCTTGTTAAGATACGATTTATTATGAAAAAGAAACTATTATTTTTACTATTAATTTTTAGTGCTCAGGTAACTTTTGCACAAGAAAAATTGGATGAAATGAACATTATATTGGGAAAACCTTACCCAGTGGTTGATGCATACTCTAAATATTATTTTACGCATAAAGATAAAATGATTTCTGTAAAGATAAAGGGTGAAGAATTTATACTCCAAACTTTTGATAGTAAACAATTAACCCAGTTAAAGGTGAAAATTTATAAAGATTTTCCTAAAGATTTTATGGTAGAAAAATTTATGGAATTAAAAGATAGAATTTTCTTGTTTTATTCTTTGTGGGATAAGGAAAATAAAAAAGAACAACTGTATGTTAGAGAAATAGATGTTGAAAAATGCTCTTTTATCGGTACAGGAAAACTTGTTTTTGATGTAAATGGAAAAGTAACTGGAACACTTGTAGCTACAGGTTTTTACTCGTATGGTACTGCTGATAAGTTTGATTTTATATCTTCCTTTGATAAAAATAAACTATTAATACAATATAGAAAAAACCCAACAAAAAAAAATGATGATATTAGTAAAGATAAAATAGGATTTAACATTTATGATGAAAATCTGAAATTAATTTGGGAGAAAGAGGTAACCATGCCTTATACCGAAAAAAAGATGGATATTTTAGATTATTCTATTGATAGTGATGGCAATGTTTATATTGCTTCATTAATTTATCGAGATAATACAACCAATAAATTAACTAAAGATAAAAATATAAACTATGATATAGAGTTAATTAAAATTGAAACAAAAACAGGTCAGTTAACTCAAACAAAAATTAGTTTAGAAAATAAAAAATTCGTTAGTAGTTTGCGCTTATTCGAAACAGCGGGTAATCGTATTGTTTGCGCTGGATATTATTCTAATGGTGGTAAGAATGGTAAGGATTTTAGTGACGCTAATGGTATTTTTAAATTTGATTTAGGGAAAGGAAATACTGATCCAAAAATTGATTATTATGATATTCCGCTCGAAATAATTAATCAAAATGTAAAACAAAGAGAGGTTAATAAAAATAACAAAAAGAAAGATGCTGAAGAAAAAGCTGCTTTAGCTGATTTAGAGTTAGAAGTATTTTATTTGAGTACTGATGGATCTATCTATTTTATTGGAGAACAACAATTTTATATAACAAGAACCTATACCGATAGTAAGGGAAATTCACGTACCACAACTACTTATTATTATAATGACATATTAATTACCAAAATTAATAAAGATGGTTCTTTGGCTTGGATGAAAAAATTACCAAAAAAACAAAGAGGTTCTAAACCTAAAGGAGGCTTATCTTTTACTTTTGTAGAAGGCGATAAAAATTTAAATCTTATTTATATGGACAACGTAAAAAATTTAACATTAACTTCAACCGATGTACCTGAATACCATGTTGATGGTGCTGGAGGATTCTTAACCGCTTATAAGGTTAATTATACTAATGGGGATGTCAAAAAAACATCCATATTAAACTCGGTAGATGTAAAAGGAATGAAAATTCACCAGTTTTCGACTGATAGAATTTCATCTAATGTAAATGACGAATTTATTTTTGAAGTTTATAAAAAACAAAAAGAAGATATTTTGATAAAAGTAAAATTGAAGTGATTGACTAAACATAAATCAATTTTTCAGGTTTTCTTTTTTCTTCTTTAAATACTTTCTCACTTAAAATACTTGTTTCTACGAAACGATATTGAGGTGTTACTCTTAATTTAGATTTGAATAACGAAGTTATTTTATGTTGAAAATCAGGAGTTTCTATTTCTTTTGGTAGTAATATACTTATTAAATCATTGCCAAATTCATCTTTTGACACTTCTACTTGATAAATAGTAATTTCACTCATCATATCCAACACGTCAAAAATAGCTGTTGGAAATATGGTTGTTCCTTTAAATTTTATCATTTGCTGTTTTCTTCCAATAACAGGACCTAATCTTGTTGTTGAACTTCCACAATTGCAAGCATCATAATAAACATGGCACAAATCACCTGTTTTATATCGTAACAAAGGCATTCCTTCCACTCCGAGCGTTGTTACCACCACTTCACCTAATTCACCATTAGCAACATGCTTTCCATTTTCATCAACAACCTCAAGAATAAGTATTTCTGGGTTTAAATGTCCGCCTTTTCCTTCGTTGCACTCCGTAAAAGCTGCTCCCATTTCTGTTGAGGCATAGGTTGAAAATAATTTCACATCCCATTGCGATAGAATACGTTTCCCTAATTCATTGGGAGTGAAGTCGGCATTGCGAATAGGCTCTCCTATGCAAATGATAGATTGCACGCTTGAGTTTTTAAAATCAATGTTATTTTCCTTCGCATATTCAATCAATTTTGGAATAAATGAAGGTATGGCTATTAAAACCGTTGGCGAAAACCGCCTGATGGATTCCCATTGCAAATAAGGTGCTCCTGGTCCAACTCTTACTGCTCCTGCCCCAAGTTTGCTAACACCTAAATAATAAGCCAATCCAGCCATAAATCGTTTGTCTAGCGTGGTCATTAATTGATAAATATCGTCCGATGTTCCGCCAGCACAATTTAATGCTGCGGCTTCATTATTACCTAATCTATCTATATCATTTTTTGTAAGATAAAAAGTTACAGGGTCGCTTATTGTTCCAGAAGTAGTAACAAAATCGGCAACTTGTTTTTTGTCAACACATAAAAAATCATCATTATAATTAGCTAAATCATCTTTTGTTGTAAATGGTATTTTGGTTAAATCAGTTACAGTATTAATAGCAGTTACATTTATTTTGTGTTTTGAAAATAATCGCTTATAATAAGTAGAATTAGTACTTACATACGTAATCAAGCTCTTCAATTTTTGATGTTGAAGATGATAGCTATTTTCGTTTTGGATTACTTTACTTTCCATTTTTATTGATTTGTTTTTGACAAGTTTCTATCTTCTTTTTTATTATATCTTCTTCATCTTTAGATGCAACACTGTGATTCAACGATGTTTGATAGTAAGAAATTGCTTTTTTACTATTACCTAGTTTTTCATAATATTCACCTAAAGTCATATATGTAATATAACTTTTAGGATTTGTTTGAATAAATTGCTGTTCTTGTTCTTCATTTAAAGAAAAAGGAATGTCTAAAAGTATGTATTTTTGAATACGCTGTTTAATTATTTTAAATAATTCATATTTTTTATAATCATTGGATTTCAAAAAATCATCAGAAGCAATGGTTAGTGAATCAACGTAGCTGTTGGTTTTTCCTTTTAAAACAGCCTCTAAATCATATCCAACAAAATTTCCTAATTGATAGGGCGGTGTTGAAATCCAAAAAAGACCTTGTTTTGGTTTAAAAACAATACTATGGTGTGCAATTAATTGGTTGATAGACTTAGGGTTTCCGTATCCAATAAATTGATTATCAACACCCTTTTTTTCTCTTAAAATTTCCACTGCTTTGTTAACGTCTATGGGGTAATTTTTATCAAGTAATTCATTTAATCTATCAAAACGATATTTGGAATCGCTATTTTTAATGTTTAGAACATTGGCGGAATCATTTAGGAAAACAGAGCTTTGGTAATGATTAGCACAAACAACAAGTTCTTCATTAGCATCATACACATCCATTTTTTCGGGTGATTTCTCAATAACAACCGTTTTGTTGTCTTTAGCAGAACCAATAAGCAATGATTCCGAAACAAAAACAGACCTTTTTTCAGCAATTGCTATTGCCTCATTTATGTTGGCAGCATATTGTAAAATTTCTCTTGCCAACAATGAAATTGGGTCTTTTGCTCCTGTTGGGATTTCAGATTTTGAGGCATTTAAAGTTACTGTTAACCCTTTTTCGTTCATTCCAGACACAACTCCTGTTAATCCTGCCCATGAGTAAGATGAAAATCCATATCCTTCAGAAGGTTTTACAAACAAAATAAGTTTATCTTCGGCAAATTCATCTCCCATATAAAAATCGAAATTCCGAGCAATAAGTAGCGAACTGTCAGCAGATAAGTTATTGTTTACAGAAAAAGAAGTACAACCAACCAAACTTAAATCTTTGAGGGCATGACCAATATCGTGTGCAGCATGGTAATTTAAAATTCGATAATATTTAGGAGCTATATAATTGTATTTATCTGAAAATGATTGTGAAACACCATATATTTCGGTTAAATTTTCTTCGGGTACATATTGGTTAATATCTCGGTTAAACCATGCTACGAACATTTTTAGGAAAAAGAGTGTAAATCGGTTTGGAATTATTTCATTAATTTGATTAACAAAATGTACTTCTTGTTTTTCCATTAATTCTTTTGCCAACACGCCATAAATTAATCCTCTTTCATAAGGTTCTCCTTCAATATACATTTCCCAAATTCCATAATCATTCTTTTTGAGCCAACAATTACCTACTACAAAATGGTTGGGAGCAACTTCAATTCGTTCATATTGTTCCAAAGAAAATCGTTCGTTAATAGGAGGCGTAGGCATTCTAATATCCCAAACAAAATAAACTATAAAGCAAAACAACAATATCCCTATTAGTTTTAAAGAAAATTTGAAAAACCGAAATCGTTTGTTTTTTTTAGCTATATTTTTCATGCTTTTTTTCTAACTATTTTTAGGAAAATTAATGCTGTAATAAAAAACAAAGCTCCGGTAATAATTGCTAATAAAGTTCCTCCCATAAAGTATTGAACAAAATTTATGTGTATAGCCTCTAGTGTTAAATTTTCCCAAGAAGTTATGGGTGCTTTATTTTCAAAAAATGGTGTACCAACAAGGTAACTAA
>PHDR01000001.1 GCA_002841035.1 Bacteroidetes bacterium HGW-Bacteroidetes-12
TTATTATTTAGTTCTAATTAATATTTTGTGCTATCATTTTAGCTGGGTTCCTCCTAAATGATAGGCTGTTTTTTGTCATTCAGAAGGAATCTTGCTTATTATTTAGTTCTAATTAATATTTTGTGCTATCATTTTAGCTGGGTTCCTCCTGAATGACGAAGGCTATAGAAAACAAAAAATGCTTCAATTAAGGCATTTTTATCCTTAAAAGAAGCATTTTTTATATCCGATATTCTTTTTTAACTTTTTGATTTTTAACAATTTTCGCAACTGCTAATATCGTGTTTCCTAATCTTTAATCAAACCACAACAATATTCTTCCATCAAGCAATGCATGGCTGAATATCGTGTTTCCTAATCTTTAATCAAACCACAACTTTAAATTGGAATTTGCTAATTGCTTCAGCAATATCGTGTTTCCTAATCTTTAATCAAACCACAACTGTTATATTATTGTTGTCATAACCTAATTGAATATCGTGTTTCCTAATCTTTAATCAAACCACAACATTAGTTATATCATAGCATATTAATCTAAGAATATCGTGTTTCCTAATCTTTAATCAAACCACAACAGGCTTTGGTGCGATGAATTATCTGAAGAAAATATCGTGTTTCCTAATCTTTAATCAAACCACAACTATCTTTACGAGATGTAATTCTTGTGTTATAATATCGTGTTTCCTAATCTTTAATCAAACCACAACAACAACCATGTCAAATATATCAGGCGTAGTAATATCGTGTTTCCTAATCTTTAATCAAACCACAACCCGAGATGACCGCGATATGATAAGGAAGGTAATATCGTGTTTCCTAATCTTTAATCAAACCACAACCTCTGAATATATTGAATGGTCTTTTGATAAATATCGTGTTTCCTAATCTTTAATCAAACCACAACTTAAAAGAAAAACACAAAACAATAGAAAAAAATATCGTGTTTCCTAATCTTTAATCAAACCACAACTGCTTCGTCTATTTTGCTTTTTAGCATTTTAATATCGTGTTTCCTAATCTTTAATCAAACCACAACCGACAAGGAGCGAGAACAGTTACAGCAACCAATATCGTGTTTCCTAATCTTTAATCAAACCACAACTGTGATGTGCATGAACATTCATATTTCATTAATATCGTGTTTCCTAATCTTTAATCAAACCACAACCAGTAAGAGGAGAAAACGGTGATGTGGATTAATATCGTGTTTCCTAATCTTTAATCAAACCACAACTATCAAGTAAGATACCTTATTTAATAGAGTAATATCGTGTTTCCTAATCTTTAATCAAACCACAACAAAAACCTAAAGCTATGGAAATTACTGCAAATATCGTGTTTCCTAATCTTTAATCAAACCACAACACAAATTCTGTAAGTTCGTTGTCATCGTGCAATATCGTGTTTCCTAATCTTTAATCAAACCACAACACCGCAAAGATACAACCAAACAGAGGTTAAAATATCGTGTTTCCTAATCTTTAATCAAACCACAACAAAACGCAATTAAAATGATAAATAATAAAAATATCGTGTTTCCTAATCTTTAATCAAACCACAACAATGTGCTATGTCGGTAAAAGAAGGACGTAAATATCGTGTTTCCTAATCTTTAATCAAACCACAACAGATAAGAGTTAACAACGGAGCTATTGAAAAATATCGTGTTTCCTAATCTTTAATCAAACCACAACCTTAATCGACATGGTAGTTAATTGGCTTTTAATATCGTGTTTCCTAATCTTTAATCAAACCACAACATGACTATGTTGCAGAAATACTAATTGACAAATATCGTGTTTCCTAATCTTTAATCAAACCACAACTTGTCGTAAAATCCGATTTTGATGCAATGAATATCGTGTTTCCTAATCTTTAATCAAACCACAACATGAAATGGCTAAGGAGCGAAATTGGAAGCAATATCGTGTTTCCTAATCTTTAATCAAACCACAACCGAAGCATGAACGAAGTGAAATACTAACTAAATATCGTGTTTCCTAATCTTTAATCAAACCACAACATAAATAATTATCATTAAAAAAACAACAATAATATCGTGTTTCCTAATCTTTAATCAAACCACAACAACGCAAGTTTTTATGTTGTTGATGAAAAAATATCGTGTTTCCTAATCTTTAATCAAACCACAACATCACTTATCCACTTTGGGAAGAAGGAAAAAATATCGTGTTTCCTAATCTTTAATCAAACCACAACATGGCAATTACGATTAAAAATGAAATTATTGCTGTTGTTCACCGACCTGTGTAAATGAATGATTATATACAAGTTAAGGTGTGTTTGATTTCATTTTTTCTATCCTATTTTTAGTAAAAAGGAGTATGTCAAAGAGCTTTAGTAGTTAAAATTAAGGAATATTCTATTTTTCATATCCCACACCAAGTTTTTTTATTTATCTAAATAATGACCCATTGCAGAAAGCACTTGAACCGTTACGGTATTATTATTTATAGTATAAATCATACTGTCTTTTTGGTTAATTCTTCTACTCCATTTACCTGCAAGCTCGTGTTTAAGTTGTTCGGGTTGCCCAGTTCCTGTTGTTGGGTGGTCTGATAACTCTTTTAAAATCTGTTCCAACTTTTTAATGGTTGGTTTATTCCCAAATTTATAATGTTTTTTAATATCAATTTGTGCTGCTTTTTCTATTTTAAGCCTAAACTTCCCCATACATCATTTGGATTAATTTCTAAATAATCTGCACGTTTTTCTGCATCTTTAATTTTTTTAACAAACTCAGGGTTGTAAGGGCTTTTTTCTTTTACAACTGGTGCACTAACAATTTCAACTGCTTTTTCTTTAGCAACAAAAGTTTTAAGAAAAGCTAAAAAAGTTTTTCCTGCAATGGTATTGTCGTTAATTTTTAATGTTAGTGTTGTCATATATTGTAAGTTTTTTATTTATCAGCATAATGCCCTATTGCAGAAATAACATCAACCACTACGGTGGTATTGTTTATGGAGTAAACCATACGGTCTTTTTGGTTAATTCTCCTACTCCATTTACCTGCGAGTTCGTGTTTTAATTGTTCAGGCTGTCCTGTTCCTGTGGTTGGGTGATTTTTTAGTTCCTCCAGTATCTTTTTAATTTTTGTTTCAGCGGCTTTATTGCCTGATTTTTTATGTTTGGCAATATCGTCTTTTGCCTTTTGGGTTAAGAAAACTACAAACTTGCCCATAAATCGTTAACATCTTTTACTTCTGTTCTGTTTTTGCTTTTTTCGGCTTTGTTTATCATTTTAACAAACTCAGGATTGTAAGGGCTTTTTTCTTTTACAACTGGTGCTTTAATAATTTCAACTGCTTTTTCTTTAGCAACAAAGGTTTTAAGAAAAGCTAAAAAAGTTTTTCCTGCATTTGTTTTGTCGTTAATTTTTAGGGTTAGTGTGGTCATAACTTTTATGTGTTCTATTCCTGTTTCAAAATTAAGAAAAAATTATAAAATGAATTTTTAAGGAAAAACTTTATAAATATCGTTTCGTTTTACCAAACGAGCCATTTCAATCGTTTCATTGTCGTAATAAAATCCTAATCGGTAATTACCTATTCTAATTCGGTATGCAGTAGAATAACCTTTTAATTTTTTTAGGTTGGTCAACTCCTTTAAATTTTCAGCTTTCTCTATCTCTAAAATAATTGTTTTTACCTGTTCTCTCTCTTTTACATTCGTAATTTTAAGTAAATCTTTTTTAAAACTGTTTAAAAAGATGACTTTCATTTTTTGTTTAAGATTTCCATAATATCATCACGGTTTGCCAAATCGGTTCTGTCGGCTTGTTGCATCAATAACAGTAAGCCTAAATCTTCTTTTTCTTCGCTGGTAAGTTTATCTAAGCGTTGTTTTTCTTTTTGAGCCACAAACCAACGCACGGCTTCTTCCATCAAGCCTTTTACACTGTTGTTTTCAAAAACAGATAATATCTTCAATTTGGTTAAAATAGCTTCGTCTATGTCAATATTTTTCCGCATTTGTTATTTTTTTTACAAATATACACAATGTATATGATACATACAGTTGGTTTTATATTTTTTCTATTTTGCCTGTTGGGGTTATTTGAACTTTTATTGGATTAAAACTATACCACCCTGTTTTGCCCTCTCTAAATCCTTTAATATAAACATAATCCGCTTCGGTTGAAATTTTGCTATCCGTATGTCTTCTAAAACAGATTTCCATAAAATAATCTGCTCCAGCAATCTTTTGAACCTTAAATAAATGGCTAAATATCTCCTTTTGGTTTAAATCCTCTATGTTTCTATCTTTCTCTAAAAATAGAAGAAACATATCATTTTCTTGAAATGTTTCTACAACCTCAACTCCATCGCTGGGCAATTGTACTATTTCATTATTTTGTTTTATCCGCTCAACTGCTGTCCAAAAACTAACCACATCTTTATCTAAATCCCCATTTTCTTTTTTATAAATTAAAACGTGATGATTATTTCTAGGGTTTACAAATTGGTTAATTTCCTTTACTTGTTGGGCATTGCTCATTTCTTCTCTAATTCGCACTTTTTTAATAGGAACTCGTTCACCGTTTTTATTTTTTAAGGTGTAGAGCAAATCAATTTGTTTTTTCAAATCTTGTATTTGGTTGTTTAAAGCAGTTTCTTCTTCATCGCTATGCACTTTCTTTTTTTGCTTTTCTAAAACGTCTATGTGTTTTTTTATGGTTACTTCTTCTTTTCGGGCATTTATAATAATTTTTCTGATTTCTAAGTCCACAATTTTATCCAATTGATTGTCCTTTAAATCTACTACCTTTTTACGAATGTGGTAACCTTTTGTAGTTTCAAAGGGAGCTTGTCGTTTCCCATACACGTTTTCTTTGTGTAATTGACCCCGTACGGCATTACCAACACTTGTAAATGTTTTTCCATTTTTGGTAATTTTCTTTCGTACTTCGGTGAGTACTTTTCGGTTTTGTTTGTGAGAAATCAATATTTTTTCGGCTTCTTTTTTGGCATCGGTATGAAAACCATTCCAAGGGTCAGGAAAATCTAATTGTTCTTTTTCAAATGAGTTTAATTTCTTTTTAGCATCACGAGCAGCATTATAAGCACTCAATTGCTGAAAATAACTTTGTTTTGATAAAGCGATTACTAAGGCATCAATAGCGTGGTGGCGGTGGTCGTCTCTGTTTTTCTTTGGGTCAAATTTAATTTCTCCAGTGTATTTATCTACCCAAATATTCCCTTCAACTAATGTTTGTTTTTCTTGTAAAAGTGGTTTGGGTTGTTCGATGGCATTGAAATCGGTTAATTCATTAAGAATATCAAAAACAAACCAATATTTACCTGGTTTTTCATTGGTTTTAAATTGATGTTGAGCATCAATTTCAGAAACAAAAATACCTTCATCATTGACACTACCTTCCACAATAATTTTAGCATCCGAAACAATAGGACGTTCATTTATGGCTCTTTCAAATGAAGCATTTTCTGTATCAATATCCAACAACAACCAATATTTACCGTCTAATTCATTTGTTTCACACGAATAAATATACGATTTAAAAAAGCCTTCTTTTACTTCGCCAAACAACAATACTTGTTTTCCCGATTTTTTAGGTTGTTTATCTTTTTCGGGTGCTTCAAACTTTTTGTTTGTAATGGTAAATTTTGCCCAATACGAACCATTATCAAAACCTTTGGCAGTAACCAACCCAATGCCCTCATTTTTAAATTTTTCCTTTTCAACCTTTCCTCTCAAAACTATTTCATTTTCTGAGGTTTCTGGTCTTTCTCTAAAAATACGTATGATTTGTTTTGGTTCAGAAAGTTTTAAATTCAACCAATATTCGCCATTTACCAATTCGGGAGTTTTAACTTCAAGTTTTACAAATTGTTCGGAGGTTTTAAAAACTCCTTTCTCCACTTTGCCGGTAATGGTTGTTTCGTTTTCTCCTAATTTTGGTTTGTCATTGTAAATAGGTAAGGTTAAAACGGGTTTATTATTTTCATCCATTACCACATAATGTGGTATTGATTTTCCTGCTTCTAATTTATAATCGGGCAAATCGACCAACATTACGGGTTGAAGTATATTATTTAAACCCCACAAATGCCTTAACTCGGCTGTTAAACCACCAGGCAAAACTCTTACATCTTCGCAAACTTGCGACATAATTTCTTTTGTTTTACGGCTGATGTAACGCATATCGTTTAATTGTCGCTCAATAAAACTACTTTTTACATCGGCATCTTCTACTTTAATTTTAGATGTAAATCGTTTGGCTTTTGGGTAAGGTAAGACTTTGTAAGCTCTTTGCTCTACATCTTCCCAGCTTGTTGCTCCTCCCCACAATTTTGAATCGCTATTTTTTAAATAAAATTGATAGGGAGTTAAGTTTCCTTTCAAACCATTAAACTTGGCATCGCAAAGGGTTTTGTTGGCAAAACCATCATCTAAAGAAACGCTTTTAGGAATAATATGCTCAATCTGAATTTTATTTTCTCTGCCCAACACATCGCTAATATTGATGGATTTATTGGTGTAAGGACAAACTGTAGTTACCCCTTTTTCCTGCATTTCTTTATAGAGCAACACTTTTTGGATGTTTTCCCTATCGTGCTTTAAGCCATATTCTGTTAACAATTTTCGAGCTTCGTCATTTTTGGTAGTGTTGTCATAAATTCTTCTCGTTTGTTCTTGCCTTCCTTTTTTGCTGTTTTTTACTTCTCTTCCTAATTCAACTTGAATTCTATCAAATTTCCCATATTCACCAATTAGTTGGTTTACTAATCTTCGAGTTTCGTTGATACCTTGCTGCACAATTGGGTTTCTTAAATTTTCAACCGCATCTAATCTATCTTGAAGTTGTTTTTCTTCAATTTCTTGGCTGTGATGATACAACTTGATAAAAGATTTGTCGTCTTTTAAAAATCCAAATTTATTTTCTGGGTCAGCCAAATAATTTTTAATTTTTTGAATTGCTTCTCCTTCTTTATTATTTTTCTCGTGATTAATTTTTAAAATATCGTTTTCCAATTGCTCGTGAGCATCTTTAAAATAATCCCAACGTTTGCCAAATACATTTCTAACGCCACCTAAAATGGTGGCATCGCTCATTTGCAGTCCTTGTTGTAAATAGGGTAAAATATTTTTAATTGCTTTTAACGAAACATTAGAATAACCTTCTTTTAGATTGATTTTATCAACTTTTTCAATGTCTTTTTCTGCTAAACCAAAATCTTTTTTTAGTTTTTCTATTAGATTGTCGCTGTCTTCAAAAAAATGAAAACAATGCCAAATTTCTTCCTTGTTTGCTTCATAAATTTCTTTGGAAAATAATGTACTTAAATGTTTAGTAGTAGAATTAGCTGCTACTTTTTGGTCGTCCGAATAATTCCATTTTTCATATTCCATTTTTAATTTTTTCGGAATTTCCGAAAAATTGAAATTACTGTCTTTTGAATTAATTAACTCTAATACTTGAAGTCGTTGTGTTTCTTCTAATTTCTGTTTTTTACCATACTCAATGTTGTTGATGTATTGATACGCTCTAAATTCTTCATACAGAGGATGTGATAAATGGCAAGGCGTTTTTCCTCTTTGTAAATATTTGCCATTTTTATCCTTAAAATCAGGCTCGAACCTACATTTTGCCAACAAGCCTTTTTGCGAACGCAATGGTCGCTGCCAAAATAGCACACTGTCTTGGCTTTTATGCTTCACGTTTCCCTCATCATCGTGTTCAATTTTACCACCTAAAAATATTTTTAGTGGAACATTGGTTGTTGTAGTTACTTTATAAAGTGTTTTTTTACTTTTCCCGTCTTTTAACTCTTCAATTTTTACATTTTCAACACCATACTTATTTTGAAGGTTTTCAATTTTCTTTTTGTTCCTGTTATTTTTAAGACTTCCATTTAAAAATTGGATTTTTGTTTTTGTTGCGTTTTTGTCATCTAATCCTAAGGCTTTAGCTTGTCTGTTCCAAATTTGGTCAAATTCTTCCACATACATATCTCGCAAGGTGTATCTTGCTCTAACTCGGAGTTCATTGCCATTTTCATCGGTAATTAACTTAAAAGGTTCTCCTTCTTTCGGAAAAATTGAATGTAGAAAACTACCTAGGGTTTTTTCTGAAATTTGTTTTTGGGTATCTTTAATGCCAACCATTCCTGGTTTTCCTTTGTATATTGCTCCATCGTCTTTTCCTTTCCTATTACTCAAAAATCCTCTTCGCTGTATTAAATGATATAACACACGTCCCATTTGAAAAAGAGTCAAATCTTCATATAAAGCCTTTTCTCTTAAAACATAAGGATTTAGTCTGTGCCATTCTTCATAATTGGGTGAATCTGGTGCTTTTCTGCCTGCTTTTCCTTTTGTTTTCTCCCATTTCGCCCAAACATCTAACTCTAAATGAGTTAATGGACACATTTTTAAGTCAATTAATGTTCTAAGCAATTTTATTTTCCGAAGTCGTTTTCTGTAAAATTGTCGTCTTTGTTGCCTACTAGTTCTTCGGGAAGCATTTTTTGATTCTTCTTTATCTCCTTTTCCTATTGTATCAGCTTTTACTCCTTCTGGAAATATCCTACTTCCAATACCAAGTATTTTATTGTTTGTATCATCCACCACTGCCCACCCAATGCTGTTAGTTCCTAAATCTAATCCTAAAATTTTGCTCATAATGTGTGTGTTTTAAATAAAATCTAAAAATAGGTATTTTTTTTATAAAAAAAATGATACTTTTACAGCAAGAAAAAAGAATCCTAATCTTTAATCTTATCACAATAAGGCTATATGCCGTAGATGAAAATCTTTAGTCCCGCTTCGGTGGGACTTTTTTTTTGTGTTCTCGATACGGTTCAACTCCGCTAAAGCTACATTAAACCTACTCGAACGGACAAAAAAACAATATTGAAACTTTCCACTAATTTCTATATCTTTATGGTTTATTTTATAAAGATAAAAATGGAAATAATAAATTCTGTATTTTCTTGGCTAATCAAAAAGCGTATTCATCAAATGGAACTTTTTATAAAATATCCTATTGATGTTCAAAACGAGCTGCTTCAAAAATTAATTTACGATGCTCGTTTTACCGAGTTCGGAAAACAACACCATTTTAGCACCATTTCTACTTATCAAGAATATAAAAATAGCGTACCGTTGCAAGATTATAACGATATAGAAAAAACGATAGTCCGAATAAAACAAGGCGAACAAAATATTTTGTGGCATTCCGACCTCAAATGGTTTGCTAAATCATCAGGCACAATAGGCAAAAGCAAATTTATTCCTGTAAGCAAAGAATCGTTAGAAAACTGCCACTACAAAGGCGGAAAAGATTTGCTGGCAATTTACCATCAAAATCATCCGCAATCGAAATTAATTTTAGGAAAAACCTTGGTTGTTGGTGGCAGTAGTCAGCTTAATCCGTTTAGCGAAAGTTCCTATTATGGCGATTTATCTGCCATCATTATGAAAAACTTTCCTTTTTGGGTGGAACAGCGTAGGGTGCCCGAAATGGAAATTGCTTTAATGGAAAATTGGGAAGAAAAAATTGAAAAAATGGCAAACTCCACTTCTCAAGAAGATGTTTCTAACATTTCTGGCGTTCCTTCTTGGACATTGGTGTTATTAAAACGAATTTTAGAAATTAACAACACAACTAATTTACTTGATGTTTGGCCCAATTTAGAGCTATATATGCACGGAGGAGTTAATTTTGCTCCCTATAAAAAGCAATTTGAAGACATAATTCCTTCCTCAAAAATGAACTATTATGAAAGTTACAACGCTTCGGAAGGTTTTTTTGGAATTCAAGACCAACACAACAGCAATGAAATGCTCTTGATGTTAGATTATGGAATTTTTTATGAATTTATAGCCATTGAAGATGCTCAAAAAGAACAACCTACAACAGTTTCGTTAGAAAATGTAATGTTGTATAAAAACTATGAAATGGTAATTACAACCAACGCAGGCTTATGGCGCTATCGGTTGGGCGATACCATTGAATTTACTTCTATACATCCATTCAGATTTAAAATTACGGGCAGAACAAAACAGTTTATTAATGCCTTTGGCGAAGAATTAATGATACACAATGCCGAAATTGCAATTACCGAAGCCTGTAATAAAACACAAGCAATTGTAAAAGACTATACGGTTGCTCCCTTATTTCTTAACTCAACCAATTCGGGCAGGCACCAGTGGTTAATTGAATTTGAAAAAAAACCAGCCGACATTACTATTTTTGAATATATGTTAGATGAAACATTAAAAAAATTGAATTCCGATTATGAAGCAAAACGTTTTAACGGTATGATTTTGGCTATGCCCGAAGTAATTATTGCACAAGAAAATACGTTTTATAATTGGCTAAAGCAAAAAAACAAACTCGGAGGGCAGCACAAAGTACCTCGATTAACAAATAATAGAAAAATAATAGATGAAATTTTAATGCTATTAACAAGATGATAAAATAAAGACAATAAGACGTAAAACTTTAGGAAAGAAATGTTGAGTTTTAACTTTACGAACTTAACAGATTCTTCACTTCATTTTACTCCATTCGCTTAGGCGAATTGGTAAAATTTTGTTCAGAATGACAACAAAAACAAAAAATGTGAAACTAAATAACAACTTTATGAACTTTACAAACTTTCTACTTTATAAACTAAAAATGAACAATGAAAAAATATAGCTTACTACTTTTCTCAATATTAACTCTAAACCTAGTTGCTCAATCGCAAATTTCTATTCCTTTTGCAGGAAAAAGTTTTACAACCGACCAGTTTGGCAATTATTACGAATTTAGCGATGTTGAGATAAAAAAATATTCCAACAAAGGAAAGTTACTCTACTCATATAGCAATAATTTGCTTGGCGAAATTTCGAGCGTAGATGCTTATAATCCACTAAAAATATTAGTCTATTTTAAAGAATTTACAAAAATTATCACACTCGACAACACCCTTTCTCCAACCTCTTCCATTATTGATTTAACTACGTTAGATATTGATGAAACTTCGCTGGTTTGTCGTTCTTATAATGATGGAATTTGGTATTACAACCCCATTCGTTTTGAACTTATACGGAAAGACATAGAGTTGAAAACCACTAACAAATCAGTGCAAATAGCTAATTTATTGAACAAAAACATACAACCTAATTTTTTAGTAGAATATAACAATCAAGTATATTTAAACGACCCCAAAAACGGCACCTGAAAAGATTTTAGCCGTTCGGATAGAACAAAACCTAATTTTTAAACTCACCAAAAGCAAAGAACTTATCATTTCTAAAATTTAAATTTTTAATATACTCGAAACCAAAGTGTTTTCATTTCCCGAAAACCCATTTAGTTTCGGTCTATATTATTTCTTAATGTCTTAATATCTAAAGTTTCGGACTTGTTTTTATGTATTTTTTTTATAATTGCTAGTAGGTGTTGATTTTGTTGGTGTATTCAATTTTTAATGGAAGCATTTTTTGTTCTAATCATAATGTATCACTTAATTGGAACTGCAAGGCTTTTAACTTTTTCTTTTGTACTACATTGTTTCTGATGGGTCAAAAAAACTGTCACTTCGAGTGTTTTGAGGCACGAAAAACGTATCGAGAAGTTGATGGTTTTTTACTCCAATTTTATATTGTTCTCGATACGATTCAATTCCGTTAGCACTCCATTGAGCCTACTCGGACTGACAAAAGAAAACGAACAAAATTTACCAAAGGTCGTCCCATACGCTCCTTCATCACACTAATCAGCTACTCCGAAACTTTAGTTAATATTTCAACACCTCCCCTTACCATTCAACCTCCATTTTTTACCTTTTATGTAACATTTAGTGTAACACATTCGTCTTGTTGTTATTTTTGAGTAATCGTATTGATAAACATTATTTTATGGCAACTTTAAAAATTGAAAATCTCACAAAAGTATATCCAAACGGAGTAAAAGCATTAGACAACGTAAGCGTAGAAATTTCTAACGGAATGTTTGGCTTACTTGGTCCGAATGGAGCAGGAAAATCATCTTTAATGCGCACCTTAGCAACCTTGCAGGAAGCTGATAGTGGTACCGTTTTTTTGAATGAAATAGATGTATTAAACAATCCGATAGAACTAAGGAAAACATTGGGTTATTTGCCGCAAGAATTTGGTGTTTATCCAAAAATAACTGCCGAACAATTGCTTAATCATATTGCCATTTTAAAAGGCATCACCAACGGTAAAGAACGCAAAGAAATGGTGAATTATCTACTTCAAAAAGTAAATTTATACGAGCAACGAAACAAGTCGGTAAAGGGATTTTCGGGCGGAATGAAACAACGAGTTGGTATTGCTCAGGCATTAATAGGAAATCCGCAATTAATTATAGTAGATGAACCTACGGCAGGATTAGATCCAGGCGAACGAAATCGTTTTCATAATTTATTGGCAGATGTGGGGCAGGAGGTAATTATTATCCTTTCAACGCACATTGTTGATGATGTGCGAGAATTGTGTTCAAAAATGGCAATAATGAATTTAGGGCAACTTGTTTTTCACGGTTCGCCAACAGATGTTATACAAGAGCTTAAAGGAAAAGTGTGGCAAAAATCAATAGCACGAACTGAGGTAGCCGAATATCAACAAAAATACCAAGTTATTTCCGATAAAATGATAGCAGGAACACCTCTTATACACGTGCTTTCAGAAACCAACCCAAGCAATGGATTTGAATTGGTAGAGCCAAATTTAGAAGATGTTTTTTTTACGAAAATAAATTAGTAGTTAGTAATTAGGGATTACTTTATGACTTTAAGACTTTAAGACTTTATGACTTTATAAACTTTTAACTTTAAAAATGTTTACAGAATTTTTCACAAAAGAAATCACAAGTGCGTTAAAACGCCCAATGATTTATATTTTTTTATTCATAATTACCTTATTGGTTTTTGGTGCTGTGGCTAGCGACAATGTAGTTATTGGCGGTTCGGTTGGTAATGTGTATAAAAATGCTCCGCACGTAATAACAACCTATGTATCAATATTAACCATTTTTGGATTAATGATAGCCACTGCTTTTTTTAATAATGCAGCCCTGCGTGATTACGAAAACGATTTTAACGAAATTTTGTTCTCCACTCCAATTAAAAAATCGGCTTATTTTTTCGGTCGTTTTTTTGGAGCATTAGTGCTATCAACTATTCCATTGTTGGGCGTTTTTTTAGGTTTTTTATTAGGTGCAGTCATTGGTCCGGCAGCAGGTTGGATCGAACCCGACCGAATAGGGCCGTTTTATTTTAGTTCTTTCGTAAACAATTATTTGCTACTCATTCTTCCTAATATGTTTTTTGCAGGAGCTATCATTTTTGCAATGGCAAACCAATGGAAAAGCACCGTAATTTCTTTTGTTGGAACATTAATTATAATTATTGGATACCTTGTTTCTGGAACGCTTTTATCGGACTTAGAAAATCAAGTATTAGGAGCATTAACCGATATTTTTGGTATGAGAGCTTATAGTGTTGATGCTCGTTATTTTACGCCTATGGAAAAAAATACTGTTTCTATTGGATTTAGCGGTTGGTTGCTCTACAACAGAATGATTTGGATAAGTGTAGGGATTTTGATTTTAGCAGTTGCCTATAAACTATTTTCTTTTACCGAAAAACAAAAGAAAACAAAAGAAATTAAACCCGAAAAGAAAACCATCACACAATTTTATTTGCCAAAAATTAGCCTCAACTTTAATGCAAAAAGCCAACTTACCTTTTTTAATAGTTTCTTTAAAATAAGTCTATTAAGTATCTTAAAAAGCACTACTTACAAAATTCTTTTTGTGTTTAGCACCATTCTTATCATCGTAACTTTTTATGGCGGGTTTGAATATTATGGGTTGCACGCTTATCCGCTAACATACAATATGATAGAAGACATAAACAATACCACTTCTATTTTTGTTATCATTATACTGGTGTTTTTTAGTGGCGAATTAATTTGGAAAGATAGAAATAGCCACATCAACGAAGTAATAGATTCCACACCGCATTTTTCAATTGTTTCGTTAATTGCAAAAGCCGTTTCGTTGGTTATTGTTACTTCATTAATCAACTTATTTTTAATATTAATTGCCCTATTTTACCAATTAATAAATGGCTACACTAATTTAGAACTTTCTGTTTATGCCTTAGATTTTTTATACAACAATTTGCCTAAATACGCTACTTGGTCTATGGTTTTGCTTTTTATTCAAGTAATAATTAACAATAAATACATTGGTTATTTTATTTCTATTTTATTTCTTTTTTTGTTAGATATTATTTTTTTAATGCTCGAAATAAATACCAATATGTTTAGAATTGGAGCAACACCAAGTATGACTTACTCTGATATGAATGAATTTGGACCAGCTCTTCCAAGTGTTTTATGGTTTAATTTATATTGGTTTTTATTTGGTGTTTTCTGTTTACTTTTAGCGGGTTTGTTTTGGATAAGAGGCACTTCCGAAAGCTTTAAAATAAGAGTTACTTCCCTAAAAAAACACCTTAACAAAAACTATACAATAGGAATTAGTAGTGTTTTTATAGCGTTTATTGGCGTTGCCGGATTTTTATACTACAATACGCAAATTTTAAATCATTACAACACTTCTGACGAAGATGAAAAAGACCAGATTGCTTATGAAACAACCTATAAAAAATACGAAAATAGTCTAATCCCAAAAGTGGTTGATATAAAATATGATATAGCCATTTATCCTGAAACAAGAAAAGTAGAGGCTAAAATTAAGCTGAAATTAGTAAACAAAACCGCTTTACCTATAGATAGTTTACATTTTTCATTAACCAAAAAGTGGAATCAAAAAATATACATCAAAAATGCGAAGCAAGTTTTAAACGATGAAAAATTAGATTACACTATTTATAAATTAAATAAGGCTTTGTTGCCAAACGATACAATAGCCATTTTAGTAGAAGCAACATACATCAACAAAGGTATTGAAAATGAAGTAAGTAGCCTTGATATTATAAAAAACGGAACCTTCTTCAATAATTTTAATATTTTACCCTACATGGGCTACAACGAGGGTGTAGAAATAGCAGATAAAAATACTCGAAAAAAGCACAACTTACCCGAAAAAAAACGAATGCCCAAACTAGAAGAAAATTGTGGTGTTAATTGCATGCAAAATTATTTAAGTAATGGCAGAGCCGATTGGGTTACTGTAGAAACCGTAATATCAACCTCCATAAACCAATTGGCTGTTGCACCTGGTTCATTAATAAAAGAATGGCAAGAAAATAACCGAAATTATTTTAATTACAAAGTAGATACTATTTCTCAAAATTTCTACTCCTTTATGTCGGCAGAATATCAAGTAGCCCGAAGAAAATGGAAAGGAATAGATTTAGAAGTGTATTATGATAAAAAACACACCTACAACACCGAAATTATGCTCGATGCCTTACAAAAATCATTAAGTTACTACACCGAAAATTTTGGTCCTTATTTTCACAAACAAGCCCGAATTATTGAATTTCCGAGATATTCCACATTTGCACAAGCGTTTCCTGGCACTATGCCCTATTCCGAAGCATTTGGTTTTGTTATCGATTTAAGAGATGCCGAAAAAAATAATGTAATCGACTTTGTGATTGCTCACGAAATGGCACATCAGTGGTGGGCTCACCAAGTAGTTGGTGCTAATATGCAAGGCGGAACAATGTTAAGCGAAAGTTTTGCTGAATATTCTGCTTTAATGGTGATGAAAAAAACATTGAACGATTCGTTAAAAATGAAAAACTTTTTAAAATACGATTTAGATAGATATTTGAATGGAAGAAGTGGTGAAACAGAAAACGAGTTGCCACTATACAAAGTAGAAAATCAAGGATATATTCACTACGGAAAAGGGAGTGTTATTATGTATGCCTTGCAAGATTATGTTGGTGAAAAAAACGTAAACACCGCACTTAAAAACTTTTTAGAAGAATATCGATACAAAGAACCTCCTTACCCAACTTCGTTAAATTTTTTAAACCATTTAGAAGCTCAATTGCCCGATTCTCAAAAATATTTGATAACCGATTGGTTTAAAGAAATTACATTATACGACTTTAGATTAACAGAAGCCTCCTACAAAAAAGTGAACAACAACTATGAAATTACAATGAAAGTAGAAGCTTATAAATTAAAAGCCGACACTATTGGCAACGAAACCAAAGTTGAACTGAATGATTGGGTAAATATTGGTGTTTATGCCGATAAAGATGAAAAAAAATTACTCTATGAGAAAAAAGTTCTGTTTAATAAGAAAAATAACCATTTCACTTTTACGGTAAATGCCTTGCCTGCAAAAGCTGCCATAGACCCTCGTAAAATTCTTATAGAACGAGTTTATACCGACAACACAAAAAGCATAACAGAAATGTAACAATTTGAAAATGTAGCAATGTAGCAATGTTGAGCTTTTAAAACATTTTTAACCTCTAACTTCCTACTTCTGTCTTCCAACTTCTGACTTTAAAAACCACAGAGGAACACGGAGTTATGCCACGAATGCACGAATTTTTAATAGTATTGCTTCCTACTTCGGATTTCTTACTTCATAAAATTATTTTTTTTAGAACACTCTCCTGCAATTAATTTATAATTTTGTACTTTTAACCGCTTTATAGAAACACACATTTATGATAATAGCAATAGCAGGAAATATAGGCTCAGGAAAAACTACTTTAACCAAACTTTTAGCAAAACATTACAAATGGGAACCTCATTTTGAAGATGTTGACGACAATCCTTATTTGAACGATTTTTATAACGATATGCAGCGTTGGTCTTTTAACCTACAAGTGTATTATATGACAAGCCGAATAAGCAAAATTCAAGAAATAAGAAAAGGGAAAAAAACCGTTATTCAAGACCGAACCCTTTATGAAGACGCCTATATTTTTGCACCTAACTTACACTCCATGGGCTTAATGACCACCCGTGATTTTGAAACCTATTTTTCCTTATTTAAACTACAAGAAACATTTATAACCCCCCCCGATTTATTAATTTACCTTAGGGCTTCTGTGCCAACATTAGTAAATCAAATTCAAAAAAGAGGTAGAGATTACGAAGAAAGTATAAGATTAGATTACCTCAAAAGACTTAACGAACGCTACGAAGCATGGGTTTCTACTTACGATCAAGGAAAAATTTTAATTATTGATGTGGATAGTAATAATTTTTCTGAAAAAGCCGAAGACTTAGGTAAAATAATCCAAAATGTAGATGCCGAATTACATGGTTTATTTGAAGGAAACTAATTTTAATGTGTTGATATTTAATTAACAAGACGAAAGAACAAAGGTATTAAGAAATAAGACTTTATGAAAGAAATGTTGAATATTAAGTGTTGAATTTCAAATGTTTTAACCTTATAAACTTTATGCTTTATAACTTTATAAACTTTATAAACTTTATACTTTATAAACTTTAGACTTAATTGACTTAACTAATAAAAATAAATAAAAATGGGAAGAGCTTTTGAATTTAGAAAAGCAAGAAAAATGAAACGCTGGGGTCAAATGGCTCGCACGTTTTCTCGCATCGGAAAAGACATAGTAATAGCAATTAAAGCTGGCGGACCCGACCCCGAATCGAATTCCAGTTTAAGAGCCGTAATGCAAAATGCAAAGGCAGCCAACATGCCTAAAGAAAATGTTGAAAGAGCAATAAAAAAAGCCACTTCAAAAGATGTTTCCGACTATAAACAAGTAATTTTAGAAGGCTATGGACCGCACGGAATTGCTGTATTAGTTGAAACCGCAACAGACAACAACAACAGAACAGTAGCCAACATTAGAAGTTATTTTAACAAATGTGAAGGCAGTTTGGGCGTTTCTGGTTCTGTAATTTTTATGTTTGACCATACATGCAACTTTAGAATAGCAAAAACAGGAATTGACATTGAAGAATTAGAACTCGAACTAATAGATTTTGGTGCCGAAGAAGTTTTTGATGATGAAGATGGCGTTATTGTTTATGCACCTTTTGGAAGTTTTGGTTCATTACAAAAGCATTTTGAAGAAAATAACATTGAAATTTTATCGTCAGGTTTTGAACGCATACCTCAACTAACCAAAAAACTAACACCCGAACAACGTGCCGATATGGATAAATTACTTGAAAAAATTGAAGAAGATGATGATGTGCAAAACGTATATCACACTATGGATGAAACAGAGGAATAATTAGGTTAAAAAAAATGATTAATTTTGTATCAAATTATTTATTATTTTAATGGAACAACAAGTAAAATTTAACACCAAGATTAACGCAGATTTCACAAAAGAACTAAGAGCTAGAGTAAATAATTATTTCAAAGAAAATAATATTTCTAAATATGGAAACGCCAATATGGTTATTAAAACCATTTTTATGTTGGCACTTTATATTGTTCCTTACATATTAGTTCTAACCAACACTTTTGAAAACACTTTTTCCGTTTTTCTTTTATGGGTTTTAATGGGAATTGGTATGGCAGGAATTGGGTTATCCATTATGCATGATGCCAACCATGGCGTTTATTCAAAAAATAAAAAAATAAATTCAGCATTAGGTTACTTAATAAATTTAGTAGGTGGAAGTGCTATTAATTGGAAAATACAACACAATGTGTTGCACCACACCTATACAAACATTCATGAACACGATGAAGATTTAGACTCTGGTGGTTTAATGCGGTTTTCTGAACATCAAAAACGATACAAATTTCACCGTTTTCAAAAATATTACGCTTGGTTTTTATATGGATTATTAACCATTTCTTGGTCGTTAAAAAAAGATTTTATTCAACTTAAACGATACAAAAACAGAGATTTACTAAAAACACAAGGAGTAACTTACAATCGAGCATTTAACAATTTAGTAATTGTTAAAATTTTATATTTTGCCCATATAATTGCACTTCCTTTAATTTTTGCACATCAAACTTGGTGGATAACGATAATTTTCTACCTCGTTATGCACTATGTTTGTGGATTTATACTCTCTACTATTTTTCAGGCGGCACACGTTGTTGCCGAAACCTCTTTTCCTATTCCTGATAGTGTTGGTAATATGGAAAATAATTGGGCTGTTCATCAACTTTATACCACTGCCAATTTTGCAAAAAACAACCGAATTTTATCTTGGTATGTTGGAGGATTAAATTTTCAGGTAGAACATCACTTATTTCCAAATATTTGCCATGTTCATTATCGAAAATTATCAGAGATAGTTAAGAAAACAGCTTTAGCATATAATCTACCTTACCATTCTAGTTATTCTTTTTTTGGGGCATTACGAAGTCATTATCTGCTTTTAGATAGATTAGGAAAATAAAACCTACTCTCATTTGTAAATTTTCTTCTTTTAAAAACTAAATATTACGGCTATTTTTGTTCAATAAAAATTGCTTGCAACTTTATTGTTATTTTTGAAGTCTTACTTATTTGTTATTACTAAAATTAAAAAATGAACTTAAAAAAATCAATTTGTTTATCCTTTATTTTATTTGTTACATCAACATTGCTAATTGCTCAAAGAGGAAAAGATGGTGCTAAGATAATTTCTGGTACCGAAGTTGTAAATGCGTTCACAATACTTACGAGCAACGCTAGTATAGGGTCAACATCAATAACCGTAGCAAACAGTTCTTTAACCACCAACTTCCCAACACCACTTTCACAAGGCGATCTAATACTAATCTATCAAGTTCAAGGAGCATCAATAGAAGATACTGTTGATAATATAAATATCGGAAATTCATCGAGATTTTTTCAATCTTGGGGCTCAATTACAAATTATAACAATACTGGAAACTATGAGTTTCTTCAAGTTTCAAGTGTTCCAAACGCAACAACCATAAACTTTGATTGTGCATTATCATTAAACTATACCGCTGCCGACAGGGTTGTTGTAATAAGAGTGCCTAGATACACTTCTTTAACAGTAAATAATGGTGGGATTTTAACCACATTGCCTTGGAATGGTTCTATCGGTGGTGTTTTAGCTGTTGAGGTTTTAGGTTTAACAACAATTAATACGGGAGGAACTGTTGATGTTAGTGGATTAGGATTTAGAGGGGGAGCAGCATATACAACAAGCGTAATAACTGTTAATGGAGGATTACGTTATGCAGATGCTAATAATTTAGCATTAGAAGGTACTGAAAAAGGAGAAGGAATTGCTGGGGACCAAACTGTTTACGCTACATTTAATTTAGGAGGTGCTGGATATTGCAGGGGTGCAGCTGCAAATGCTGGTGGTGGTGGAAATGGGCATAACTCCGGTGGTGGTGGTGGTGCTAATGCTGGAGACATTTTAAATTGGAACAGAGGAGTTGGAACTCCAGATATAAGTAACCCTAATTATATTACAGCATGGGGATTAGATACAACATTACAACCAACAACCGTATCTTCTGGAGGCGGAAGAGGTGGTTATTCTATTTTAAAAAACAATAGAAACGAACTAACCACTCCTCCTAATGATGTATTATGGGGTGGCGATTTCAGAAGAGATAATGGAGGTTTAGGAGGCAGACCGTTGGATTATTCCACTGGAAAGCTATTTTTTGGTGGTGGTGGTGGTGCTGGAGAAGGCGATAATGGTCAAGCTAGCAATGGTGGTAATGGAGGTGGTTTAATTTTTATTTCTTCCTACGGTAATATTACTGGTGGTGGGAAAATTAAAGCAAATGGAAGAAATGGTGTTGATGTTAATCCGGGCTCTGCACCAATTGGACAACTTAGGGGTATAGATGCTGCTGGAGGTGCTGGTGCTGGAGGAACAATCATTTTAAAAACAACTGGCACTGTTTCTTTAACAGATTCTATTGTTGCAAATGGAGGACGAGGCGGTAATCAAGTATTGGTTGCTGGTTTATTTGCAACCATTGATGAAGGAGAAGGTCCTGGTGGTGGAGGTGGTGGTGGTTATATTGCTATTTCTGCGGGAACCCCTCCTTTAAGAGTTGCTAATGGTGGTATAAATGGAGTAACTAATTGTCCTTATGTTTCGTTATTCCCTCCTAATGGAGCTACAATGGGTGGAACTGGTTTAGCAAATGAAACCATTAACAGTTTCGATATTGTTGTTACTGGAGATAGCATTTGTGCTAACACAACTGCTTTAATTTCTGCTTCATTAACAGGTAATCCTCCTTTAGGAGCATCTATTGAATGGTTTGATGCTCAGTTTAATGGAAACTTAGTGTTTTCTGGCTCTAATTTTACGACACCTATATTAGCAACTTCAACAACCTATTGGGTTAGAGTTTGTCCTGCACCCTATTTAGTACCTGTTCTAGTAACCGTTGTTCCTTGCACTTTTCCTATAGCAAATTTTAGTTCTTCAGACAGTTCCATTTGTATTAATGATTGTATTAGTTTTACCGATTTAAGCTCTGGAAGTCCAACAAATTGGTCGTGGTATTTCTTTGGATCTTCCACTCCTACTTCATCACAACAAAATCCAACCAATGTATGTTACCCCAACGCAGGAAGTTTTGATGTAGCTTTAGTTATAAACAACACAAATGGACAAGATTCTATCTTTATAGCTAATTTTATTACCATAAACCCTCTACCAACTGTTGTAGCTAGTAACAATACTTCTATTTGTTTGGGAAGCTCAGCCACTATTTCTGCTTCTGGAGCGTTAACTTACACTTGGAACAATGGCTTAGGTGCTGGTCAAAATCATGCTGTTTCTCCAATTACAACTACAACCTATATTGTTACTGGAACTGATGTGAATGGTTGTCAAAATACAGATAATGTTGTTGTTACTGTTATTAATTGTGGAAATTCTCCTATTGCTAATTTTAGTGCATCAGACAGTTCCATCTGTATTAATGATTGTATTAGTTTTACAGACTTAAGTGTAGGATTACCTACTAATTGGACGTGGTATTTCTTTGGATCTTCCACTCCTACTTCATCACAACAAAATCCAACCAATATTTGTTACCCAACTTCTGGAAGTTTTGATGTAGCTTTGGTTGTATCAAACGCAAATGGACAAGATTCTATTTTCTTAACTAATTTTATTACTGTAAATGCACTTCCTAATGTATTTGCAAATACAACCAACGATACTATTTGTTCAGGAAATTCAGTAACACTAACAGGAAGTGGAGCGGCAAACTATACTTGGAACAATGGCGTTGTTGATGGCGTTTCAACCACACCTCCTACTCTACCAATTACTTATAATGTTGTTGGCACCGATCTTAACGGTTGTTCTAATTCAAATTCTGTTACCGTTTATTCTACTCCTCCACCTGTTGCCACTAGTTTATTGGTTCCTGCTTCTGATTTTTGTGTGAACATTGGTGTTTTATTTAATGCCTCTTTTTCTCAAAATGCAACAGTATTTAACTGGATAATTTCCCAAAATACGAATGTTATTTTTACAGATACAGCCGCTCAAACATCATTTACTTTTACGAGTGCAGGGCAATATACTTATATGCTTATTGCTTCAAATGGTTGTGAAAGTGATACATTAATTGAAAACATTACTGTTCAACCAATTCCTGTTGCTAACGCAACTTTTTCTTCGTTAATAGATTTGTGTGCTGGTGTTCCTATTTTATTTGATGCTACTAACTCCTTAAATTCAGCTGGATTTTTATGGACATTTAACGAAGGTAATCCAAGCATAACCAATTCAAGCACAAACCCAATTAATGTAACTTTTGGAGATACAGGCACACACAATTTTACGCTTGAAGCAATAAATATTTGCGGAAGAGATACTTTTGAAGGTTCTATTTCTATTGATTCTTGCTTATTTATTACGCCATCGTTTACAATTCCAAATGTATTTAGCCCTAATAACGATGGGAATAATGATTTTTTCTTTGTTGAAAGTTTTGAGTTAGATGCTTTAGATATGAAAATATATAACCGATGGGGCGAGAAAATTTTTGAAGCCAATGAAATCAATGCAGCTTGGGACGGAAAAACTACCTCAGGGAACGAAAGTTCTGAAGGTACTTATTTCTACATTATTACAATTACCATTTCGGGGAAAAAAGAAGTTTATAAAGGAACATTATCTTTATTGAGGTAGATAAATAATCGAATTTCTGGTTATTATTTAAAGAGAGATGGGCTTGTTCTAAGAACAAGCCCATCTCTCTTTAATGTAGAAAATAAATATAATGTAATTATGCTTCAGCCGTTGGACCTCCAAAATTCATTGGAATTCCTGCTGGACCTGGGTCTTTAATTTTACCATTTTTAGCTTCAAACTTTTGAATGTTATCATCTAAAGCAAGCAATAAGCGTTTAGCATGTTCGGGGGTCATCAAAATTCTTGATTTCACTTTTGCTTTGGGCATTCCGGGCATAACTTTTACAAAATCAATCACAAATTCAGAATTTGAATGGCTTATAATTGCTAAGTTAGAATAAATTCCTTCTGCAATTTCTTCACTTAATTCAATATTGAGTTTATTTTCTTGGTTTTCTTCGCTCATTTTTTCTAATTTTAATCTTGAATAATTGCTCTTTCAGCAGTTGCTTTTTTAAGTAGTTCATATTCTTCTTTAGAACCAACAACAATGTTTCTGAATTTTTTAAGACCTGTACCTGCTGGAATTAATTTTCCAACAATTACATTTTCTTTCAATCCTTCTAATTCATCAACTTTTCCTCTAATTGCTGCTTCGTTTAAAACTTTAGTAGTTTCTTGGAAGGAAGCTGCAGAAATAAAGCTATCAGTTTGAAGAGATGCTCTTGTTATTCCTTGAATAATTGGGCTTGAAGTTGCTGGTACAGCTTCTCTACTTTCAACTAATTTTTTATCCATTCTTTTCAATTTAGAGTTTTCATCTCTTAATTGTCTTGAAGTTAAAATTTGACCTGGTTTAATCACATCAGACTCACCTGAATCAGTAACAATATATTTATCATAGATGTAATCGTTTTCTTCCATAAAATCACGTTTATTTACAATTTCTTTTTCTAAGAATTTTGTATCACCCTGATCTTCAATAACAACTTTTCGCATCATCTGACGAACAATTACTTCAAAGTGTTTATCGTTAATTTTTACTCCTTGTAATCGATAAACCTCTTGAACTTCATTCACAATATATTCTTGAACAGCTGTAGGTCCTTTAATCGCTAAGATATCAGATGGAGTAATGGATCCTTCTGAAAGAGGATTTCCTGCTTTCACAAAATCATTTTCTTGAACCAATATGTGTTTAGAAAGGTTTACTAAGTATTTTTTAACTTCACCTGTTCTTGATTCAATAACAATCTCTCTGTTACCACGTTTAATTTTTCCAAAAGAAACTATACCATCAATTTCGGAAACAACTGCTGGATTAGATGGATTTCTCGCTTCAAATAATTCTGTTACCCTTGGCAAACCACCTGTAATATCACCTGTTCCACCTGCTGTTCTTGGTATTTTCACAAGAATATCTCCTCCATTAACTTTGTTGCCTTCATTCACTATAATATGAGCTCCAACAGGTAAGTTATATGTTCTTAGCACTTCATTTTTTGAATTTACTACATTTAATAAAGGTATTTTTTTCTTGTCTTTAAATTCAGAAATTACTTTTTCAGTAAATCCAGTTTGCTCATCTGATTCTTCTTTATAAGTAGCTCCTAACTCAAAATTTTCAAAAGCAACTTTTCCATCAACCTCTGTTAAAATCACAGCATTATAAGGATCCCAAACACAAATTTTATCTCCTTTCTTAACTTTATCACCATCTTTAACAAAGACTTGAGAACCATAAGGAATATTTCCTGTGGTTAAAACAACATTGGTTTTAGTATCAATAATTTTCATTTCAGCAGAACGTCCAATTACTAAATTAATTTTCTCTCCTGCATCATTTGTTTTTTCTATTGTTCTTAATTCATCAATTTCTAAACGACCTTCATATCTAGCTTCAATTCCAGAAACACCAGTAATTTTAGATGCTGTACCCCCAATATGGAAGGTTCTAAGTGTTAATTGAGTTCCTGGCTCACCAATAGATTGTGCAGCAACAACACCAACAGGTTCTCCATGTTGCACCATTCTGCCTGTTGATAGATTTCTTCCATAGCATTTAGCACAAACTCCTTTTCGTTGTTCACAAGTTAATACAGAACGTATTTCTACTTCATCAATATCAGCAGCTTCAATCGATTCAGCTATATCTTCTGTAATTTCATCTCCAGAAGCAACAATTAATTCATCGGTTGTTGGGTTGTAAATATCATGAACAGATGTTCTACCTAATATTCTATCAAATAAACTTTCTACAACTTCGTCATTATTAATTAATGAAGTTGCTATTAGTCCTCTGAGGGTTCCACAATCATCAGAAGTAATTACCACATCTTGAGAAACATCAACCAATCTTCTTGTTAAATAACCCGCATCGGCTGTTTTTAAGGCTGTATCTGCCAATCCTTTACGAGCCCCGTGAGTAGAAATAAAATATTCCAAAACGGACAAACCTTCTTTAAAGTTTGCTAAAATTGGATTTTCGATAATTTCTTGACCGTTAGATGAACCTGATTTTTGTGGTTTAGCCATCAATCCTCTCATTCCTGATAACTGGCGAATTTGTTCTTTAGAACCCCTTGCCCCAGAATCAAACATCATATAGATTGAGTTAAACCCTTGGTTATCATTTTTAAGGTTATCCATCAACACATTAGTAAGTCGAGTATTCGTATGTGTCCAAATATCTATAATTTGATTGTAACGTTCATTGTTGGTAATGAAACCCATGTTATAGTTATTCATTACCTCGTTGACTTCAACATTAGCTTTTGCTACAAAAATTTCTTTTTCTTTAGGTATCATAATATCGTCTAAGTTAAACGATAAACCACCTTTAAAAGCCATATCATAACCTAATGTTTTGATATCATCTAAAAATTCAACTGTTTTTTTAGGCCCACTAATTTTCAATACTTTACCGATAATATCTCGTAGCGATTTTTTTGTTAGAAGTTCGTTAACGAAACCAACCTCTTCTGGCACCAATTCGTTAAAAATAACTCTTCCAGCTGAAGTATCAATTAGTTTTGTAACAATTTCACCGTTTTCAACATCTTTGGTTTTAACTTTAATTTTTGCATGAATGTTTAATTTCCCTTCATTCAGTGCAATAATAACCTCTTCTGGAGAATAAAAAGTTTTTCCCTCTCCTACAATAGGATGTTCTTTTGTTGAAATTCTTTCTTTTGTAATATAATATAATCCAAGAACCATATCCTGAGATGGTAGGGTTACTGGAGTTCCATTTGCTGGATTTAAAATGTTATGAGAGGATAACATTAATAACTGTGCTTCTAAAATTGCCGCATTACCTAAAGGTAAATGCACTGCCATTTGATCTCCATCAAAATCGGCATTAAATGCAGTACAAACTAGTGGATGTAGTCGAATTGCTTTCCCTTCTATTAATTTTGGTTGGAAAGCCTGAATACCTAAACGGTGCAATGTAGGTGCACGGTTAAGCAAAACTGGATGTCCTTTTAATATGCTTTCTAAAATATCCCAAACAACTGGTTCTTTTTTGTCAACTATTTTTTTAGCTGATTTAACTGTTTTTACAATGCCTCTTTCAATTAATTTGCGGATAACAAAAGGTTTATAAAGCTCTGCAGCCATATCTTTTGGAATACCACATTCGTGTAATTTCAAATCTGGTCCAACAACAATTACAGAACGAGCAGAATAATCAACACGTTTTCCAAGTAAGTTTTGACGGAATCTACCAGATTTACCTTTTAAACTGTCTGATAAAGATTTTAAAGCTCTGTTTGCATCTGTTTTAACAGCACTTGATTTTCTAGAGTTATCTAGCAAGGCATCAACAGATTCTTGAAGCATACGTTTTTCATTTCTCAAGATTACATCTGGAGCTTTAATTTCCATCAATCTTTTTAAACGATTGTTTCTAATGATAACTCTTCTGTATAAATCATTCAAATCTGAAGTAGCAAATCTACCACCATCTAACGGCACTAAAGGTCTTAATTCTGGTGGTATAACAGGAACTACTTTTAAAATCATCCACTCTGGACGGTTGTCTATGTTTAATTTAGATGCTCTGAATGCTTCAACAACCTGAAGTCTTTTTAATGCTTCGTTTTTACGTTGTTGAGAAGTTTCATTGTTTGCTTTGTGTCTTAAATCATAAGAAAGGCTATCTAAATCTAATCGTTTTAGTAATTCATACAACGCCTCAGCACCCATTTTAGCAATGAATTTATTTGGGTCTGCATCATCTAAATATTGATTTTCTTTCGGAAGCGTATCAATAATATCAAAATACTCTTCTTCAGTTAAGAAATCTAAGTATTGAATTGGTTCTCCTTCACTATTAGTAACTCCAGCCGAATTAATTACTACATATCTTTCATAATAAATAATAGCATCTAATTTTTTTGTAGGCAATCCTAATAGGTAGCCAATTTTGTTTGGTAATGACTTGAAATACCAAATATGTGCAACAGGAACAACTAACGAGATGTGTCCCATTCTTTCTCTTCGTACTTTCTTTTCAGTTACTTCAACGCCACATCTATCACAAATAATTCCTTTGTATCTAATTCTTTTATATTTTCCACAATGACATTCAAAGTCTTTTACAGGTCCAAAAATTCGTTCACAAAATAAACCATCTCTTTCTGGTTTATAAGTTCTGTAGTTTATGGTTTCTGGTTTTAATACTTCTCCACTTGATCTTTCTAAGATTAATTCTGGAGATGATAAACTGATAGTAATTTTAGAAAAATTACTTGTTGTGTTATAATCACGTTTAAAAGCCATAATATGTATAGTTTGTTTGGGTTAGTTTTTAATGGTTGATGAAATTGTTTTTATTAAAGCAATTTCATCAACTTTTATTTTTTTTGTTTTCAATTAATCTAATGTAATATTAAGTGCTAAGCCTCTTAATTCATGAAGTAATACATTAAAAGATTCTGGAATACCAGGTTCTGGCATTGGATCTCCTTTTACAATCGCTTCATATGCTTTTGCTCTACCTTTTACATCATCAGATTTAATAGTCAACAATTCTTGTAAGATATTAGCTGCTCCATAAGCCTCAATAGCCCATACCTCCATTTCTCCAAAACGTTGACCTCCAAACTGTGCTTTACCACCAAGAGGTTGTTGTGTAATTAATGAGTATGGTCCAATAGAACGTGCGTGCATTTTATCGTCAATCATGTGTCCTAATCGAAGCATATAGATTACCCCAACAGTTGCTGGTTGATCAAATCTATCGCCTGTTCCTCCATCATAAAGATATGTTTTTCCATATTGAGGAACACCTGCTTCAATACAGTATTCATTGATTCTCTCAACACTAATACCATCAAAAATTGGAGTTGCAAATGTTTTTCCTAGTTTTTGTCCGGCCCATCCTAATACAGTTTCATACACTTGACCTAAGTTCATCCTTGAAGGTACTCCAAGTGGATTAAGTACTATATCTACTGGAGTTCCGTCTTCTAAGAAAGGCATATCCTCTTCTCTAACAATGTTTGCAACAATACCTTTGTTACCATGACGACCCGCCATTTTATCTCCAACTTTAAGTTTTCTCTTTTTAGCTACATAAACTTTCGCTAATTTAAGAATACCTGCAGGTAACTCATCTCCAACAGAAATGGCGTATTTTTTACGTTTATTTTGTCCAAGAATTTCGTTAACTCTTATATTGAAATTATTTAAAATATGTTTTATTTGATTATTTAATTCATCACTTGTAGTCCAATTTTTAGAGTCAATAAAGATGAAATCATCTACTTTTTCTAACACTTTTACAGTGAATTTTGTTCCTTTAGGAATAATTACTTCATTGTAATAATTAACAACACCTTGACTTGTTTTGTTGTTTACTACAATATATAATTTATCTATAAGAATTTTTTTAAGTGCTGAAATCTCTCTATTATATTCCTCATCTAATTGTGCTATTATTGTTTTTTCTTCTGCCCTACTTTTTCTATCTTTGATTGCTCTTTCAAACAATTTTTTATCAACAACAACACCTTTTACAGATGGTTTTACTTTCAACGAAGCATCTTTAACGTCACCTGCTTTATCTCCAAAAATGGCTCTTAATAATTTTTCTTCTGGAGTTGGATCTGTTTCTCCTTTTGGAGTGATTTTCCCGATAAGAATATCGCCTTCTTTAATGTCAGCTCCAATTCTTATCATTCCGTTTTCATCTAAATCTTTAGTAGCTTCTTCACTAACATTAGGTATATCAGAAGTTAATTCTTCCTCTCCTCGTTTGGTATCTCTAACTTCTAATGAAAATTCTTCAATATGCACAGAGGTAAAATAATCATCTTTTACTACTTTTTCAGAAATAACAATCGCATCCTCAAAATTATAACCTTTCCAAGGCATAAATGCTACTTTAAGGTTTCTTCCAAGAGCAAGCTCTCCATTTTGTGTTGCATATCCTTCACAAAGAACTTGTCCTTTTTTCACTTTATCACCTTTTCTCACAATTGGAGTAAGATTTAAACAAGTATTTTGATTGGTTTTTTTAAATGTAGCTAATTCATAAGTAACGGAATCTCCATTAAAACTAACCAATTGCTCTTCTTCTGTTCTATCATATTTTATGGTAATGTTTTTGGCATCAACATATTCAACAATTCCATCAGCTTCTGCATTTATCAACACTCTAGAATCTTGAGCAACTCTAGCTTCTAGTCCAGTTCCAACAATTGGTGCTTCTGGTCTAAGTAAAGGAACCGCTTGACGCATCATATTTGATCCCATCAAAGCACGGTTGGCATCATCATTTTCCAAGAAAGGAATTAATGATGCTGCAATTGATGCAATTTGATTTGGTGCAACGTCCATTAATGCAATATTTGCAGGTTCTGTTACTGGAAAATCACCATCTAATCTGCTTTTTACTTTTTCTGTTAAAAAGTTCCCTTTTTCATCAACTTTAGCATTTGCTTGTGCAATGACTTTTTTATCTTCTTCTTCTGCACTCAAATAAATAACATCTTTTTTGAAGTTAACTTTTCCATCTTCAACAAAACGATAAGGTGTTTCTATAAACCCTAGTTTATTAATTTTTGCATATACACATAAGGAAGAAATCAAACCAATATTTGGTCCTTCAGGTGTTTCAATAGGGCAAAGTCGACCGTAGTGTGTGAAGTGAACATCCCTTACCTCAAAACCAGCTCTTTCTCTTGATAAACCTCCTGGTCCAAGTGCTGACATTCTTCTTTTATGAGTAATCTCAGATAATGGATTGGTTTGATCCATAAATTGAGATAGTTGATTTGTTCCAAAGAATGAGTTAATTACAGACGATAATGTTTTTGCATTAATCAAATCTGATGGAGTAAAAACTTCGTTGTCTCTCACATTCATTCTTTCTCTAATTGTTCGAGCCATTCTTGACAGTCCAACACCAAATTGGTTGTGCAATTGTTCTCCAACTGTTCTTACTCTTCTGTTACTTAAATGGTCAATATCATCAACCAATGTTTTTGAATTGATAAGTTCAATTAAGTATTTAATGATGCAAATAATATCTTCACGAGTAAGTGTTCTAGTATCAGAATTTATATCTAAACCTAGTTTTTTGTTTATTCTGAAACGACCAACTTCTCCTAAATCATACCTAGTTTCAGAAAAGAAAAGTTTATCAATAACACCTCTAGCTGTTTCAACATCTGGCGGTTCAGCGTTTCTTAACTGACGATAAATATGTTCAACCGCTTCTTTTTCAGAGTTAGAAGGGTCTTTTTGCAATGTATTATATATAATAGCAAAATCTGATGTGTTTACATCTTCTTTATGTAAAATAATTGTTTTAGAACCAGAATCAATAATCTCATCAACATGAGTTTTATCAATAATAGTTTCTCTATCAATAATTACTTCATTTCTTTCGATAGAAACAACCTCTCCAGTATCTTCGTCCACAAAATCTTCAACCCATGTTTTTAGAACACGAGCGGCTAATTTTCTACCTAATATCTTTTTTAATCCAGCTTTACTAACTTTCACTTCATCTGCTAAGTTAAAAAGCTCTAATATTTCTTTATCTGTTTCAAAACCAATGGCTCTAAAAAGCGTGGTTACAGGTAATTTTTTCTTTCTGTCAATATATGCATACATCACATTATTAATGTCTGTAGCAAATTCAATCCAAGAACCTCTAAAAGGGATAATTCTTGCTGAATATAATTTTGTTCCATTGGCATGTTTGCTTTGACCAAAGAAAACGCCTGGAGAACGATGCAATTGTGAAACAATAACACGTTCAGCACCATTGATAACAAAGGTTCCTTTAGGTGTCATGTAAGGAATTGTTCCTAAATAAACATCTTGAACGATAGTCTCAAAGTCTTCATGTTCTGGATCAGTACAATATAACTTTAGCTTTGCTTTTAAAGGAACACTATAGGTTAACCCTCTTTCAATACATTCATCAATTGAATATCTTGGCGGATCGATGAAATAATCCAAAAATTCCAACACAAACTGATTACGTGCGTCAGTAATTGGAAAATTCTCACTAAATACTTTAAATAGACCTTCAGAAGCTCTATTTTCAGGAGTTGTATCTAATTGAAAATAAGATTGAAATGATTTTATTTGTATATCCAAGAAATCAGGATATTCTAATTGGTTTATGGTAGATGAAAAATTAATCCTTGGATTAGCATTTTTCTCTTTTGATGCCAATGTTTTATTCATTAGTTGTTGAGAGTTTAATAAGTTAAAATGTATAATTTTTGTTTCGTTTTATGTTTACTTAAACACATAAAACTTAACATTTTTAATCAAAATTTACATTAAAATTTTGATTTTTTAA